>JBPPNE010000085.1:0-29742 GCA_051306415.1 Porticoccaceae bacterium | reverse complement strand
GAAATCATCGGTTACCACCCATGACGCCACACGCTTCTTTGTCAGCTTCTCTGTCGCCATCACCACCTCCCTCGCCGCGTTAGTGGCGGCTCGGGAAGGCATTATATATTATTTACGGATAAGTTCTAAGCACTATCCAGACTAAAAGAGGTGACCGTGAGCGATGCAAGTTACGCCTGGCACGCATCTCGCTGAAAAACCCCTCGGGCTTTAGTCATTCAGCCGCAAGCGCTGCCGCTTCTTCCAGTTGATGGTGTCACGCAGATAAACCGGCTCTAGGTCATCCGCCGAGACCAGTAAGCCGCGACCATAGTGTATCGTCGCAACCAGCAGCAAGTCCGTCGCCAGCGGTACCAGATTCTCAATGATATATGTCGGTGTGCAGGCCATCCTGTCGCCAAAGCGCCAGCCGTCGCCAACGCCCAGAGCCGTCAGCGCAGTAACGCCGGCCGCACTCGCATCCCCAGTCCACGACGGCCATCGCACGTCCTCTGGTTTGTCCAGCCGATCTGGCGCGATGGCTTCAGGAAATCCGCTATGGTTTCGGTACTGACCCCAATAGACTTCGTCCATACGGGCGTCCAGCGCCGGAATTACCACTGCGCCTTCGCCGGCATTCGCCGATCGAATCGCGCCGGCCGCAAGTACCTGCAGCGTCGAAATCGAAATCACCGGCAGATTCGCGCCAAAGGCGAGCCCTTGCACCACACCCATCCCGATTCTTAGCCCGGTAAAGGAACCGGGACCACAGGTAAACGCCAGTGCATCCAACCGGGATAGCGTAAGACCGGCCTCCCGCAACAGGGCATCGATCATCGGCAAGATTAACCGGCTGTGATCCCGGGCTGTTATCTCTTGTCGGAAATACACTTTGTCGTCGACGCCGATCGCGGCGGAACAGGCGTCGGTAGCAGTATCGATTGTCAGAATAGCTGCCATTTCCGCCTACGTTAGCTGTCTGCGCTCGCCATCTACTTAAGGGAAACTCTGAACGCGCCCTTCGACACGCCAGGACAAATTGCAATCTGCTGATTACGCTCGTAGTGACCGCCCAAACCTGTGGATGGGTGGAAGCGTGAATGGCATCAGTTTACTCAGAGCTTCCTTAGCTGTCTGCATTAACCGCGTCAGTTTGGGTTTGCCGCCAACATCGGTTGGCTGGTTAAAACAAAATCCCCCGCCAGGCGAGGGATTTTGTGTAGTTACCAAAAAAACGATTACCGGAGAAACAGGGCGTATACTACCTCAGTTAACTCAACCTGGTTAACGCAGCAAATCGCTCGATTCAACCCCTGAATGCGTTTCTTTCCTTACATCCCTTACATCGGCTTGGCGACTTTGGGTCGACGCACGGACTTGGCCTTAGCCTTGGCAGCGACCGGCGATTCACCCACCGCCGCCACTTTCGTCTTGGCAACGACTTTACCAGCCTTCTTTGTCAGCGCTTTTGCCTGAACGCGGGATTTTTTCCCGACCGCTTTTACCTTGACCGCTAGCCTCTTCTCCAAAACCCGTATTTTTTTCGCATTGGCCGCCAGGCGCTTCTTCCGCCAGCCATCTTCGAATTTCTTTATCGCGATCTTAAAATCGGCGTCGGTCTTGGCAAGCAGACTGCGCGCCTTCTGCTCGGCAGCTGCTTTAGCGCGAGATTCCACAGCCTTGACACGCCCGACAATACTGCTAACCCTTGCCTGAGTTTTGGCCGCTTTTACCTTGCCTTTCAGCGCAGACAAAGCGCTGGCAACATCGCTTTGGTTAGCTCGCGCCTTTGCCAAAGCTGCCTGCGTTGCCTTGGTCTTCTTCGCAATCACACTCGCTTTCGCCTGCTTGACCCTCTCCTTTGCCAAGATCAGTTTTTTGAGATGCGCATCAATTTGCTTCTGTGCGGACGCCACAGCCGCTGATCCGCTTGAAGCGAGAGCCGCACCTGATGGCTTGCGTACCACTTTCTTTGCCGCTGTTTTTCTTGCTGCTAGTGCCATTAATTTTCTCCTGGGCCACTGATCGGACAGATTAACTCGCAATTCTCTCAAAAAAAATTACAGAGAGTGCTTGGAGTTTATTCAAAAAAGGCAATTTGTCCATAATAATTATTACTTATCTTCTCCAGCCTGATCCATCGCACCGACATCTTGCTCAAGAATTGCCGGCGATAATTGCTTGGAAATTATTTTTGCGAGCATTTCGATATGCTCAGAATGCGCGTTCAAGCAGGGTATCAGCGCAAATTTATCGCCGCCACTGCCCAGAAATAGTTCACGATTTCGTATCGCCATTTCTTCCAGCGTCTCCAGGCAATCGGCGGAAAACGAAGGGCATATCACGTCGACGCTAGCCACGCCAGTTGCCACCCATTGCTTGAGCAGAATATCGGCATAGGGCTTGATCCACTCCTGACGCCCAAACCGGGATTGAAAACCGTAGGCCCACTGATCCGGCGTGAGCTGGAGCCGGTTCGCTACCGCAGTGGCTGTGTACGCGCACTGGGCGTAATACGGGTCGCCCTTTTCAATATAGTCTTTGGGTATGCCATGGAAAGAGATCAACAGTTTCTGATTCCGACCTGCGCTCCGCCAGTGCGCCAACACTGATCGGGCCAACGTCTCAATGTACTCCGGATACTGACAATAGTGCTTGATAACAGTGACGTCAGGGACGTTTCGGGATGACAACGTAAGTGCGGCCAATTGGTCATAGACCGCGGCGGTCGTCGTCGCCGAGTACTGCGGGTAGAGTGGCAGCACGATAATTTTTCCTACGCCCTGCTGGTGAAGTTCGACGACGCGAGTGGCCACCGTGTGTCCGCCATAGGTCATCGCATAAGTGACGGCGAACGACGGCTCTGATCCCTGTCGATCAAGAAAGGTTTGCAACGCCGTCGCTTGGTCTTCGGTGATAACTCGCAGTGGCGAGCCGCGATCAGTCCAGATTCCACGGTAGGCATGGGCTATTTTTTTTGCCCGCAGTGGCACGATGATGCCGTTAAGGACAACCCACCACAGCCATCGTGGAACTTCGACCACACGTTGATCGGAGAGGAATTGGCGGAGAAAGCGCGCCACGGCTTTCGCGGTAGGCGCGCTGGGAGTACCGAGATTTACCAGGATGACGCCTAGCTTTATTTCACTCATCGCAGCGGCGAAATGGCTTGGTCGGTGGTGAACGGATTAAGCCATGGCTTCCAGCAGCCTGGCCTCGACAGCATCAAGACTGCCCTCGCCTTCAACCCGCGCATATCGAACCTGCGCAGAGTCCCGCGCGATTTGTTGGTAAAACGCGACCAGGGGTTCCGTTTGCTCGTGATACACCTTGAGGCGATTGCGCACTGTCTTCTCAAGATCGTCAACCCGCTGAACCAGTGGATCGCCAGTGACATTATCCAGCCCTGGCTTGTTGGGGGGATTATGTTCAACATGATAGATTCGCCCGGACGCTTCGTGAACGCGCCGACCACTTAGACGCGAGACTATTTCTTCGTCCTCGACATGAATTTCGATGACCCGATCAATGTCAACGCCAGCGTCGAGTAGCGCTTGCGCCTGCGGAATGGTCCGTGGGAAGCCATCGAACAGGAAACCCCTGGCGCAATCCGCGGCCCTGATGCGCTCCTTCACCAACGCGATGATCAAATCGTCGGATACCAGTCCGCCGGAGGCCATGATGTCCTTCGCCTTCAGGCCCAGCTCGGTTCCTGCTTTCACCGCCGCACGCAGCATATCGCCAGTCGAAATTTGCGGAATGCCGAGACGTTCGGTAATGAATTTGGCCTGCGTTCCCTTGCCAGCCCCCGGCGGCCCAAGCAGTATTATGCGCATGACATTCTCTCCTTCTAACAACCAGGCGGCGGGCATCGGAGCTCAGGCGGCGCCACAAAAAAGGATGCGACAGTACACGGAATGATGGCTTACCACAAGCCGATGGGCATTCGTAAAAATAGAGTGCACAGCCAACTACCGGCTTCGTTCTTTCAGCTTCGTCTGCCGCCACAGTTCGTCCAGTGCGGCGATATCCAGCTTCGCAAAATTCTTGCCCTGCTCGGCGGCAATCTGCTCCATGGATCGGAACCGGCGCTCAAACTCGCGGTTCGCCCGGCGCAGCGCACCCTCACCGTCAACCTTCAGGTGGCGGCTCAGGTTGACACAGCAAAACAGCAAATCACCTATTTCCTCGTCAACATGATCGGCATCGCCGGCCACCATCGCCGCCCGCACCTCGGCAATTTCCTCTTCGATTTTGGCAAAAACACCCTCGGCGGACGACCAGTCGAAACCGTGGCTGGCCGCACGCTTTTGCAATTTTGCGGCCCGTGCCAGTGCAGGAAGAGCGTTGGGAATATCCCCCAGCCGATCTGCCTGGCCCTTTTCACCGCGCTTTTTCTCCTTGATCAATTCCCAGGTTTGCTTGATGTCGCTCTCGCTGTGCATCGCCGCAGCCGGATCTCGGCAACTGGTCAAAGTGCCCGCAGGAAAGACGTGGGGATGGCGCTCCACCAGCTTTACGATAATCTGGCGAAGGACGTCATCAAAGTTAAACAGGCCGAGTTCTTCCGCGAGCTGGCTGTGAAAAACCACCTGAAAGAGCAAATCCCCCAACTCTTCTTCGAGGTGGGCATAATCTCGTCGCTCGATCGCGTCGATCACCTCGCAAGTTTCTTCCAAGGTGTAGGGCGCGATCGTGGCAAAGGTTTGCTGCAAATCCCAAGGGCAGCCAGTAGTTGCATCTCTGAGCCTGTGCATCAGGTACCTCAGGTCATCAATGCGATAGCGCACACCGTCAGCCAAGACTCACCCCTCCTTCATTCGGCCATGCGATAGACATCAATGACATTGGCAATTTGCCGCAATTTCGCCAGCAAACTGCTGAGCTCGTCGATACTTGGAACCTCGACCTTCAAAACCGTCACGATGGCGCCATCATGCTGCTCGTCACTGACCAACGCGATGATCGACAAACCGGCCTTATCGATAACAGTAGTGATATCTCGCAGTAGTCCGGTGCGATCAAACGACTCGATACCAATCCGCACCGGGTACATTTGCTGCGGCGTACCGCCCCAGGTGACCTTCAATATTCGCTGGGGTTCGGCGCTTTGCAGGCGAAGTATGTTGCCACAATCCTCGCGGTGGACGGTGACGCCACGCCCGGAAGTGAGATAGCCGCAGATGGCATCTCCCGGCAACGGCGAACAGCAGCGCGCCACCGCGGTCAGCAGGTTACCGACGCCGTAGATATAAAAATCCGATTGACCAAATCGGCTGGCCGCTGCCGACGGTGGCTTGCGCTTGGGGCCTTTGAGCTCACCGAGGGCGTATTGGGCGGAGCGGATAACCTGCTCGTGGCCGATATCGCCGGCACCGATCGCGGCGTAAAGACCGTCCTCGCCTTTTTTATTGAAGCATGTCGCCAGCGACTGAAGATCCGGCGCGCCCAGTCGAAGCCCGAGTTGACGGAATTCCCGTTCCAGGATGGCTTTACCGGCAACGATGTTCTGCTCGCGATCCTGGGCGCGAAACCACTGCTGGATCTTGGCGCGGGCTTTCGCCGTGGTGAGATATCCGAGCGATCTGGACAGCCAGTCCCGGCTCGGCGCCTCGACCCGGCCGGTGAGTATCTCGACCTGATCGCCCGTTCGCAGCGGCATGTTCAGGGGTACGATTTTGCCGTTGACCTTGGCGCCACGACAGCGGTGACCAATCTGGGTGTGCACGCGGTAGGCGAAATCCAATGCAGTTGCGCCGCTGGGAAGATCGACGACATGGCCGTCCGGGGTGAACAGGTAAACCCGCTCTGGAGAGCTGTCGCGACTAAAAAATTCCTTGACGCCATCACTGCCAATATCTTCATGCCACTCCAGCACTTGCCGCAACCAGGCGATCTTGGCTTCATAACTGCGTGCCGCGGCTTCACTATCGGAGCCCTTGTACTGCCAATGAGCGCAGATGCCGTATTCGGCCTCGTTGTGCATTTCATGGGTACGGATTTGGATCTCGATGACTTTGCGACCGGGCCCGACGACCGCCGTGTGCAGCGAGCGATAGCCGTTTTCTTTCGGTGAGGCGATGTAGTCGTCAAATTCGTTGGGAATGTTGCGCCATTTGCTGTGCACAATGCCGAGCACCGCATAGCAATCAGAAACGTTCGGCACCAGCACCCGCACCGCGCGAATGTCGTAAATTTCGGAGAAACCGATGCCCTTGCGGTGCATTTTTCGCCAGATACTGTAGATGTGTTTGACGCGACCACTGACATCCCCCTGCTTGCCAATCTTGCGCAATTCGGTGCGGATGGTCTCCATGACTTCTTCGATGTACTGCTGGCGGTCGAGTCGCTTCTCGTCCAGCAAGCTGGCAATCTGGCGGTAACCGTCAGGTTCGAGGAAACGAAAGGCGAGGTCTTCAAGCTCCCACTTGAGATGACCAACACCCAGGCGATGGGCAAGGGGGGCGTAGACATCCATTATTTCCCGCGCCACTCGTGTGCGTTTTGCTTCCGGTGCATGTTTGGCGGCGCGAATGGCGCAGGTGCGCTCGGCAATCTTGATCAGCGCGACGCGGACATCGTCAATAATCGATACCAGCATTTCGCGAACCTTGGCGGCCTGACGGGTGGCGTCATGGCCAAACACGCCACGTTCGGAATCGTTGCGCGTGTTGCCGATCACCGCCATCCGCAGCACGCCCTCAACCAGTTTGGCTACACCGTCACCAAACGTTTGGCGAATTTCAGCCAACCCAATCCGGTCTTCGCGCACGGCCCGGTAGAGGATGCTCGCCTGCAAGCCCTCCGCGTCCATGTGCAGATCGGCGAGTATCTCGGCCATTTCGAGGCCGGTAAGAAAACTGTTGGAACCGGGAGAATCACTGTCGTCGGCGCTGCCGCTGGTGTCGACCGCTCTGCTAGTCTCCGCGGCCAGTCTGAGCGCCGTCGCAACATCGTCACCCCAGCCCTTTGCCGCGACCAGGCGTTCCACCCAGGCGCCGATATCGACGTCGGTATCACCGGCAAGCTGCTCGCGGACTTTGACCATGGCGATTACCCTGTCTCAGCTAGCACTGTGGCACTGGCAAGCCGGACTCAGGAATTATAGAGGCCGGAGGAGAGATAGCGATCCCCGCGATCGGCGATGATCACGACAATCACTGCATTCTCTACTTCAGCGGCCAGGCGCAGCGCACCCGCGACCGCGCCACCGGAGGAGACGCCGCAGAAAATCCCCTCGCGCTGCGCGAGATCGCGCATGGTGTTCTCCGCATCCGTTTGCGAGATGTCGATGATCCGATCCACCCGGCGGCCATCAAAAATTCCCGGCAAATAGGCCGGCGGCCAGCGCCGGATCCCGGGAATACTGGAGCCCTCTTCCGGTTGCAGGCCAACAATAACAATGGCCGGATTGACTTCCTTGAGGTAGCTGGACACCCCCATGATGGTTCCGGTGGTACCCATGGCGCAGACAAAGTGGGTGATAGTGCCGCCGGTCTGACGCCAGATCTCCGGACCGGTGGTGCCATAGTGAGTGAGCGGGTTGTCGGGGTTGTTGAACTGGTCGAGCACCCGCCCCTTGCCTTCGTGTTGCATTTTCAGCGCCAAATCCCGCGCACCCTCCATGCCCTCGTCTTTGGTGACCAGTATCAACTCAGCGCCATAGGCGGTCATCGCCGCCTTGCGCTCAGCGGTCGAGTTATCCGGCATGATCAGAATCATCCGGTAGCCCTTGATCGCGGCAACCATCGCCAGCGCAATTCCCGTGTTGCCACTGGTCGCCTCGATCAGGGTATCTCCCGGTTTGATCAGGCCTCGCTTTTCGGCACTTTGGATCATGCTCAGCGCCGGGCGATCCTTGACTGACCCGGCCGGGTTGTTACCTTCTAGCTTCACCAGAATGACATTGCCCGAACCCGCACCCAGACGCTGCAAACGCACCAGTGGCGTATTGCCCACACAGGCCTCAATGGTCGGGAATTCCATGGTATCCAGTTACCTCTACCAGATTGTCAATCTTGACAGCGCCGGGGTACGCCGCTGACGCCACCATCGAATGGGCTCAGGCGATCAAAATGACAACGGCCATCGCGTAATCCCGCTCATCCGACAAACTCAACAGCGCCTGGCGAGCGCCACACGCACTCAGCAGTTCAGCGGCACGCCCCCCCAAACGCAAAACCGGCGCACCGCGATCGTCATTGAGAATACTGAAATCCTGCCAGGACACCTCGCCAATCCCGGTGCCCAAGGCTTTGCTCGCCGCCTCCTTGGCCGCAAACCGTTTGGCGAGATAGGCCACCCGATCGGTGCGTTGCTCGAACACGCTGATCTCCTGATCGCACAGAATGCGCTGGACGAATCGGGATCCCTGTCGATCCATGGCCTGTTCGATACGGGCGATTTGAACAATATCGGTACCAATACCAAGGATCATGGCGAATTCCTGCCGTTAGTCCCTGCCGCAACACCCTTGAAAAGCTCTCGGGCTTGCAGGGGACAATCGCCCAGATGGGGCTTTAGCGCCAGCCGCAGCAGACGCTTGGCGCTGCGCCGGACCGCTTGATCATCGTAACGATTTTCAGCCATTGCCAACAGATGCTCACCGGCAAAACAACCGTGGTTGGGTTGCTGCCACTCCCCCTCATGCACCCGGGTGAGCCCATCGCCAGGACGAAACCCGAACCACTGGCCAGCACCGATGGGAGCGCCACTGCCGCTGTCGAAATCAAGATCGAGACCGTAGCCCAGCGTGCGCAACAACGCCAACTCAAACATTCGCAACAGCGGTTCAGGATCCGCAACCCCTGGCAGTTTGGCGAGCAAATCGCGGTAGTGGTCAAAAAAAACTTCGTCGGCACAGTGCTCGGGCAGGAGACGCACCAGCAACTCATTGAGGTACAGACCCAGATATAGCCCCTCGCCAGCCCACAACGGGCCGACACCCAGACTCTCTGACGCGGTTAGGGTTTTTAGCTCACCGCGGCCACGCCAGCCAGCGAGCAGGGGCATGAAGGGGCGCAGCGAAAGAGTGCGCTGCCTTCCCCGTCCACCGCGCGCGCCACGAGCGACGACGCGAAGGCGACCATGGTGGCGGGAAAACAGGTCGACCAACTGGCTCGTCTCCCGATACGGCCGGGTATGAAGAACAATCGCCAGTTCAGCCTCAACCATCATGCCCGTTCACCACTAACCAGCATCGCCGTCGATCCACAATCCTGCCAATCCCTATCCTGGCAGTCCTTAATTCCGGTAATCCTTAATCCTGATAGCCAAGGCTGCGCAGTGCGCGCTCGTCATCAGACCAGCCACTGCGCACTTTCACCCACAAATTGAGCATGACCTTGCCACCAAACAGCATCTCCATGTCGAGGCGGGCCTGCTGGCCAATTTTTTTGATCCGCTGGCCACTTTCACCGATGATGATTTTTTTCTGACCTTCGCGTTCAACCAGAATCAGCGCACTGATATGGCGAATCTTGCCACGCATTTCAAACTCCTCGATTTCCACCGCGATCTGATAGGGCAGTTCAGCGCCGAGTTGCCGGGTAATTTTTTCGCGCACCAGTTCCGCCGCCAGGAAACGTTCGCTGCGGTCGGTGAACTGATCGACAGGGAAGTGAAAGGGGCCGGCGGGAATATGCTTGCTCACCGCCGTCTCCAGTGCCGCGAGATTGATGCCCCTCAGCGCCGATACCGGTATCGATTCACAACCGGGCAACAGATCCGCGAGCACGGCGAAATGGGGTAGCAGAATCGTGTTATCGGTGAGCCGATCAACCTTGTTGATCGCAACGATGACCGGGACACTGGCGGCAGCGACCTGATGAGCTACCACAGCGTCGGCCTCTGACCAAAGGGTTCGATCCACCACGAAGACGATCACATCGACATCGCGAATCGCGCCCTTCGCCATACGATTCATGTGCCGGTTAATGGCATTTTGGCGATCGCTATGGATACCCGGGGTGTCGACAAACACCAGCTGGTAGTTCGCCACCGTCTTGATGCCGAGGACATTGGTGCGCGTGGTCTGCGGCTTTCGCGACGTGATACTCAGCTTTACGCCAAGAATATGATTGAGCAGCGTGGACTTGCCCACATTGGGACGGCCCACGATGGCGACGGTACCACAGTGACTTTCAGCGTCGCTGTTCATGATGGGCATCCAGATAGATCAACGCCTTGGCCGCCGCCGCCTGCTCGGCTTTGCGACGACTGGAAGCCATGCCCGTAAACACCTCCGGGGTCAACGGCAGTGAACACCGGACACTGAACAACTGGGCATGATCAACGCCGGTAACTTGCTCAATGTCATAGTGTGGCAAATCCACACCGCGCCCCTGCAGATGCTCCTGCAAGCGGGTTTTCGGATCCTTATAATTTGCGGTAAGAGTAAGGGCGTTGAGACGAGAGGCGAACCAGTGCCGCACGCAGCGCTCGCAGGCGTCTACCCCAGCATCGAGCAAGATAGCGCCGAGAACGGCCTCCAGGCTATTGGCAAGAATGGAATCCCGGCGCCGACCACCGCTCTTCATCTCGCCCTGGCCAAGGCGAAGATGCCGGCCCAGGCCGAGATCCCACGCCACGCCCGCCAGGGACTTACCATTGACCAGCTGCGCCCGGAACCGGGTCAAATCGCCTTCATTGGCATCGTCGAAATGGCGGTACAAGATCTGGCTGATCAGCATTCCCAGCACCGCATCACCGAGAAACTCCAGGCGCTCATTATTGCCGGCGCCGAAACTGCGATGGGTCAGTGCCCTCTCAAGCAGGACTGGATCGGAAAATTCGTGGCCAAGTCTTTGGGTGAGCTGCCGGCTGCCGATGTTCACAACACAGCATTATTTCTGGGAGCTGTCATATTCGTTGGCAAACTTCACCACGATGTCGACATTTCCCATGAACGGCACCCGCTTCTCATAATTGACCTTGACCAGCGTGTGGCCTTTTCCCCGCACGACCTGGACGTCGGCAACGGAGATATCACGGACATTGTTAACCGTAAATTCGTTGTCGAGCTTGCGGCGAATTTCGGAAACCTCTTTGTTCTGAATATCTTCCTTGTCGAGTGACTGAACCGCACTGGCAATAAAATAGTTATCGAGGTACAGCGGACCCAGCTTGAGCAGCGCGGTCAGGAAAAACCCGACGATGGCAAGCATGAAAAGCCAACCGAGGGACGACAAGCCCAGCTGCTGATGCGCACTCGGTTGTGCCAGTCGCGATTTATCGATGTTCATCGGTTTTTTCCTGTGCGCTTCAGCGGATCCGGCCAAACCCAGAAAAATCTGGCCAGCTTAACAGGGTTTTCCAGTGCATCCACACCGTGAATGCCTTGCCCACTATATTGGCTTCCGGCACCGCTCCCCAAACGCGGCTGTCGCTACTGTTATCACGGTTGTCGCCCATCATGAAGTAATGTCCCTCGGGCACCACTTTCTGGAAGTTGAGGCCCAGACGCCCCGGTATCTCGCTCTTGCGAACCAAGTGGTTGATACCATCGAGATTCTCCATCACCACCTGAAAGCCCGTTTCAGCGGGATCCACCTCGGGCGCAGGAGTCTGCGGCATCCTCTCGCCGTTAACGTAGAGGACGTTATCGATGACCCGCACTTCATCACCGGGAAGCCCGACAACCCGCTTGATGAAGTAACGCTTGTCCTGGGGAGGAAAAAACACCATCACATCACCCCGCGCAGGCTCGCCAACAGGGAAAATCTTGTCACCACTGACCGGAAGACGCAAGCCGTAAGCGAATTTATTGACGAGGATGAAGTCGCCGATACGCAAGGTTGGGATCATCGAACCCGATGGAATCTGAAAGGGCTCCACCAGAAACGAGCGCAACAGTAATACAGCGAACAACACCGGAAAAAACGGTGCGACAAATTCCACCAACCAGGGTGATGCCCCACCGCCCGCCCGCCGTCGCCGTAATGTAAGCTTATCGAATAGCCAAACGATGCCGGCAACACCCGTCAGAATCACCAGCATCAGCGGGAAATCAAAATCCATTGGCGTTATCCATTATCGGTTCTCAATACGGCGAGGAACGCCTCTTGGGGAATCTCCACCCGACCCACCTGCTTCATGCGCTTTTTGCCGGCCTTCTGTTTTTCGAGGAGTTTCTTTTTCCGCGTGATGTCACCGCCGTAGCACTTGGCAATGACGTTCTTGCGCAATGCCTTGACCGTGGTCCGGGCAATGATATGGCCGCCGAGGGCCGCCTGAATGGCGACATCGAACATCTGGCGAGGAATCAGCTCCTTCATTTTTTCAGTAATCAGCCGGCCTTTGAACTGTGCCTGCCCGCGGTGGACGATGAGCGCCAGGGCATCCACTTTGTCGCCATTGATCAACACATCCAGCTTGACCAGGGGCGCCGCCTCGAAGCGCACCCAATTGTAGTCGAGAGAGGCAAAACCGCGACTCACGGATTTCAGTCTGTCAAAAAAATCCATCACCACTTCGCTCATCGGCAACTCATAGCTGAGCGCGACCTGGTTGCCGGTGAAGCGCATATCCTTCTGCACGCCGCGCTTCTCCACACAGAGCGCGATGACGTTGCCAAGATAGTCCTTGGGCACCAGGATGTTGGCTTCACAGATCGGTTCGCGCATTTCGAGGATGACCGGCGGATCGGGCAGCGCGGACGGATTGGAAATCTGTTCGACCCCCGCGGCGGTAACCACTTCATAAACCACCGTGGGTGCAGTGCTGATCAGATTGAGGTTGTATTCCCGCTCCAAACGTTCCTGGACGATCTCCATGTGCAATAGACCGAGGAATCCGCAACGGAATCCGAAACCGAGTGCATCGGAGCTTTCTGGCTCGTAGAACAGGGAGGCATCATTCAGCGTGAGCTTGGCCAGCGCTTCACGAAAATCCTCGAAGTCGTCGGCGTCGACCGGAAACATGCCGGCATAGACCTGAGGATTGACCTTCTGGAAGCCCGGCAACGCCGGTACCTCGGGGGTGTTGGCGTGGGTGAAGGTATCGCCAACCGGGGCACCGAGAATCTCCTTGATGCCGGCGACCACGAAACCCACTTCGCCTGCCCGCAGCACCCCGGTCTCTTTGCGCTTGGGAGTAAATACACCGATGCTGTCGACCAGCGTGGGGCGGCCAACCGCCTTGGCGATAATTTTGTCCTTGACCCGCAGGGTGCCCTGCTTGACCCTCACCAGAGACACCACACCGAGATAATTGTCAAACCAGGAATCGATGATCAGCGCCTGTAGCGGCGCATCGACATCGCCCACCGGCGGGGGCACCAGCGCCACCAGTTGTTCGAGCACCTCCTCAATACCGATGCCGGTCTTTGCGCTACAACAAACCGCTGCGCTGGCATCGATGCCGATGATCTCTTCGATTTCCCGGGCCACTCGTTCCGGTTCAGCCTGGGGCAGATCTATCTTGTTGAGCACCGGAATCACTTCCAGCCCCTGGGCAATGGCGGTGTAGCAGTTGGCGACGGATTGCGCCTCGACACCCTGGGCCGCATCCACTACCAGCAGCGCGCCTTCGCAGGCGGCCAGCGAACGGGAGACTTCGTAGGAAAAATCCACATGGCCGGGAGTGTCAATGAAATTCAACTGGTAGGTTTTACCGTCCCGCGCGGTGTGGTCCAGGGTCACGCTCTGGGCTTTGATGGTAATGCCGCGCTCCCGCTCGATATCCATCGAATCGAGCACCTGTGCGGACATTTCCCGCTCTGACAATCCGCCACATAGCTGAATGAAGCGGTCGGCGAGCGTGGATTTGCCGTGATCGATGTGGGCGATGATGGAAAAATTGCGAATATGACTCAAGTCTGACACGTTAGCAGTTTCATTCCGTGGCGGCACGCGGGCCATGGTGGCGGGTGCGAGAGCAAGGCGCGGAGTTTAGCCTATTGTCCTGGAGGGCGCCATGCGGGAGCCACCGATACAGTGGCTCCCGGCCAGCGAATCAGCTGGCTCAGTCAAGCTCTATGGTACGAAACACCGATTTGCCGCGACGGAAAAAGCGCAGCGCTATGGGTGTGTTCTTGGGCAGCGATTTGACCTCGGCTTGATAATCCTCCAGGTTTGACAGCGTCCGGTAACCGAGCTGCACGATGATATCCCCCGGGCGCAGACCGGCGCCTTCGGCGGGGGATTCGGTCGTCACCCCGCGGACCACGACGCCACCGGGAATATCCCGGTTGGGGCGGGTTTGCTCATCCAGCTCGGCGACTACCAAGCCGAGGCGATCACCCTCATCCGCGTCCGATGCGGCGGCGACGGTTTCCTCATTGTCGGCGTTCGGACGGAGGCCGATTTCGATGCTTACCGTGCGCTCTTGGCCCTTGCGCATCAGGGTCGCGGATACCTTGTTGCCCGGGGCGAACAGACCCACCTTGTGCGGAAGATCGCTCGCGTCCTCAATGGGCTCGCCATTCAGCGCGATGACCACGTCGCCAGGTTTGATGCCGGCCCGTTGCGCCGGGCTATTGTCCTCGACCTGGGCGATCAAGGCGCCCTGCGCCTTGGCAAGGCCCAGGGATTTCGCGAGATTCAGATCGATGTCCTGTATGTAGACGCCAAGCCAGCCACGATCGACCCGTCCCTTGCGTTTCAACTGCTCGATCACGTCATTGGCAACACTGACCGGAATCGCAAACGAGAGCCCGATCGATCCACCACTACGGGTATAAATCTGCGAATTGATACCCACCACCTCACCCTTGAGGTTGAACAGCGGCCCGCCTGAATTACCTGGATTAATGGCAACATCAGTTTGGATGAAGGGCACGTAATCCTCGCCCCGCTCAGTCGGGATGCTACGACCGATGGCGCTGACGATGCCGGCACTCGCAGAGTAGTCGAGTCCGAACGGCGACCCGATCGCCACCACCCACTCACCCACATTAAGGGTCCCGGGCGCGGCGAAGCGCGCTACCGGCAAGCGGTTCGCGTCGACCTTTAGCAGCGCAAGATCGGAGCGCGGATCCACGCCGATCACCTTGCCCTGAAATTCCCGGCGATCACTCAGGCGCACGGTAATTTCGCTGGCGCCATTGACCACATGGTTATTGGTGAGGATGTAGCCGTCGACGGAAATGATAAACCCCGAACCCATGCCATAGGATTTGCGATCCGGCATCTGACGCTGGCCAAAAAACTCGCGAAAGCTCTCCGGCAACTGCTGCTCCGGCGATTGCTGCCGGCGCAGTGAGGACGCCGACGCCACCGTCGTGATTTTGACCACTGCGGGTGAATTTTCAGCAATGAGCTGGGTAAAATCCGGTAGATCCGCAAGCGCCGATCCCGCCTGGGCAGCCAGAAAAAACACCAACAGCCACCATCGCCTAACCATAGTTCGCCTCCAATAAATGCTAAATGCTGTTCGAGTCGGACAACGGGTTGACTGCCAACGCTCGCAATCCCTAGCGAAGTAACGGCCATACCGGCAGGACGCTGGGCAGCGCGGAAAAGCGGCAAAGACCTCGCCCGGGAAAACCTCCAGCGCCCACGGAGGATTATCGGCGCGGGCCATCCTGATATTGAGACAGCGGCGCTACGGACAACGATTCCCCGAAAGCACCAAAGGACTCCCGCTCGGCGTGGGTACGTATCAACGCGCTAAGATAGACTGAGATCTGTTGCTGGCTCACCTCGCCCACCAGCGTTTGGCTGCCCACCATTTCGACCCGTTGCTGCGGTCGATCAAAAGAATCCAGGCTTACCGCCCGGACACCGACACGGGGAAAGTGGAATCCGGGAGCTGGCATCGACGCCACCGGCTCCGCGGTAACGGCCGAGCCGTCCGGGTACAAGGCGGAGCCCCGTGCTTGCACCGCAGCCGTGGCTAAAGGAGCTGTGGCCAACGGAGCCGCAGGTGTTGCTCCCGACTGAAACTGGTTGACGCCAAACACCGCTATCACCGCCACCGATGCAGCCACCGCGACTCGCCCCAAGCGTGATCGCCAGCTTCCAGGCCACAACGCCCCGAGCGCCGGTTCGGCATCAATCGCCGCACTAATCCGGGTAGAGAGGTCCGTCAAGTCTGGCGACAAATTGCCATGCATCACCTGTGATGCGAGTTGGTAGCGGTGCCAAGCCGCGCGCAGACCGGCATCACCCGGCACTGCCTGCAAGATTCGCCGCACCTCGAACTCGGCAACCTCGCCGTCCATTAGCGCCGACAGAGACTCCCGCAGACTCGCATTATCGCTGCGATTATCACCATAGCGACTGCTGTCACCACCCATAGCTGACTCCTCTGCAAAGCCCGTTACCGAGTCGAAAACCCGGCCGTGGATTCCCGCTGGCCGAGAAACCACTTCTTATTACTATCATGCCCCATGACGGACATACCCCACGGCCGAGGGAGCTCAAACATCGAGGTCACCGGTCAAATTCTTGTCTTCCTAGCGATGTGACTCACCGCGCACGAAAAGGTTCCATCCTTATAAACGGCCTTCCAGCAACGCCTTGATCTGGCCATCGATAGCCTCGCGGGCACGAAAAATTCGCGAGCGCACGGTACCCACCGGGCAATCCATGGTTTCCGCGATCTCCTCGTAACTGAGGCCATCGAACTCGCGCAAGCGGATAGCCATGCGCAAGTCCGGCGGTAATGCCTCGATAGTCTCCTCAATGATTCGCAGTAACTCATCCCGAGCAGCGAGATTCTCCGGGCTGTCGACATCGTGAAGAGCATCACTGCCACCGTGATCGTCGGCATCCTCCAGGTCCACGTCATTGGCCGGCGGCCGGCGACTGCGTGAAACCAGCAAATTCTTCGCGGTGTTGATCGCTATACGATAGAGCCAGGTGTAAAACTGGCTATCGCCACGGAAATCCGGCAGCGCTCGATAAGCCTTGATAAAGGCTTCCTGAGTCACATCATTGACTTCATCGCGATCACGGATATAGCGGGCGATGATCGCCCGTACCTTGTGTTGATATTTGAGCACCAGCAAATCGAAAGCTCGCTTGTCACCCCTTTGTACACGGACGACCAATTCACTGTCTGAATCCTGGGCTTTCTCGGCATCCATCAAATTCTCCCTGCCTCCTCGCCAGGATCAAGTCCGCGCACGGGACAGCCGCGTTAGCAGATGGTTTATCACAGTATCCAATCCCGCCAGGACAGCTCGCCGCATTAGTGTGTTTTTGAGCGCCGCTATACTATCATGCGCCGTCATCATTCTCGGCCGCCTCGCGATGAATCAAACCTATCGCCACGATGTGCTTGTCATCGGTAGCGGCGCTGCAGGCATGGTGCTCGCACTGCATCTCGCCGACACCTGCCGGGTCGCGCTGCTCAGCAAAGCACGGCTGGAAACTGGCTCAAGCTGGTTCGCTCAAGGTGGGGTCGCTGCTGTTTTCGATCCCGAGGACAGTTTTGAGGCGCATGTCACCGACACCCTCAACGCCGGCGCCGGCCTGTGTCACGAGGACGCGGTGCGCTTCACCGTTGAGAACGGCCCGGACGCGATCCGCTGGCTGATTGCCAATGGCGTCGAATTCAGTCGCGATGCAGATGGTGGCAATTACCATCTCACCAAAGAGGGCGGCCATAGCCATCGCCGCATCCTGCACGTCGCCGACACCACGGGCCAGGCAATCTCCAGCACCCTCGCCCAACGCGTCCTGCAGAACCCCAACATAGAGTTGTTCGAGCATCATGTGGTGGTGGATCTGACCACCCAAGCGGACTCGGGCTCGCGAACCCTGCGCTGTAACGGCGCCTATGTGCTGGATAACGTCGAAGATCGCGTCTGCCTGTTTCAAGCCAAAGTCGTGGTGCTGGCGACCGGCGGCGCCAGCAAGGCCTATCTCTACACCAGCAACCCCGATGGGGCGAGCGGCGACGGCATCGCCATCGCCTGGCGCCGGGGTTGTCGGGTCGCGAATATGGAGTTCAACCAATTCCATCCGACCTGTCTGTTTCACCCCCGCGCCAAATCCTTTCTGGTGTCCGAGGCGCTGCGCGGCGAAGGCGCCCATCTTCAGCTCCCCGATGGCAGCCGCTTCATGCATCGCTTTCATCCCGATGCCGAACTCGCACCCCGCGACATCGTTGCTCGCGCCATCGACCATGAAATGAAACGCCTGGGCAGCGATTGTGTCTATCTCAACATCAGCCACAAGCCGGCCGACTTCATCGACAAATACTTCCCCAGCGTGAAGGCCCAGTGTCTCGCCTACGGCATCGACATCACCCGCGAGCCGATTCCGGTGGTGCCCGCCGCGCACTACACCTGCGGTGGCATCGTCACCGACCGCCAGGGTCGCACCGATCTCAAAAACCTCTACGCCGTCGGTGAGTGCGCCTTCACAGGCCTGCATGGCGCCAATCGCCTCGCCAGCAACTCCCTGCTCGAATGTCTGGTCTTCGCCTGTGCGGCGACGGCGAGTATTCGCCAGCAACTGGACGCCATTCCCGCGCCCAGTTTCATCCGGGAATGGGATGCCTCGCGGGTGACGTCCTCCGATGAAGACGTGGTGATCTCCCACAACTGGGACGAATTGCGGCGCTTCATGTGGGATTACGTCGGTATTGTGCGCACCCGCAAGCGCCTGGAGCGGGCCCAGCACCGGGTCAACCTGCTGCAGCGGGAAATTCATGAGTACTACACGAACTACAAGATCAGCCGCGACCTGCTCGAATTGCGCAATCTGGCGGCAGTCTCCGAGCTGATCATCCGCTCCGCGCTGCTGCGCAGGGAGAGCCGCGGCCTGCACTACACTCTCGACTATCCGGAGCTGTCGCCCATCGCCAAGGATACGATCCTGGTGCCAATGAATTTCGCCGCCCAGGAAATCATCGTCAGCAAAAGCTAGCCACTACCAGCGGATTTTCCACCACCCACTGTCCGTAGCAATACCCGCAGGCGGCGGAAATCATCGACACCCATGGCGTCGCTGAAGATAACCAGCCGATGGCGCTGGCCGGCAATCTCCTTGACACTGAGGATGACCAGCCGGCGGCCCAGATAATCGGCCCGGCAGGTCGCCCAGGTTTCCACCACGCCCCGGCGTAGGAACCATTGATCATTCCGCAGCGCAATCCCGTTGACATTGCAGCCTGACGAGCGTCGCCAAGCGACGATTAACGCAGCGACCAAGGCTACCAGCAACAACCCGCGGATCAGCCACGGCATCGACAGCAACCAAAGCAAACAGCCGACACCCGCATAAACCAAACACAACAACCGGGCGCGCGTTAGCGATGATCGGAGGGGAAATTCAGCGGGGACGCTCACAGTGCTCCCGGATCAGGGTCACCGCCTTCAAGGTCGCCTCGTCAGTGGGATCCTGGCGGCGCAGCAGCCAGCCAAACAGATCCTGATCCTCGGCTTCCAGCAGCGCCTGAAAGCGAACTCTGTCCGCTTCATTCAACCCCGGATAGGCTTCTTCAAGAAATCGCTGCAACATCAAATCGAGCTCCAACATGCCTCGGCGGCAGGCCCATATCAGCCGGTTATGGTTCATTGCTGCGCTCCCAGGCCATTTCGCGAGGGCGCCATTATAGTGGATGCATGGACCAGAACTGACTAACATAGCTTCCCCACAGTAGCGGCGATCAGAGCATGGGCGACTGGCAAGCGTTTCTCGTCACTCAGGGCGGCGCAGCATCCGCTGACGGCATCGACTCGTTTGGGGAAACATTCGAAGACTATCCCATGCTGACTCGGGAAACCGTCCTCGTCGACCTCGGCAATCAGGGGCTCCTCGGCGTCGAGGGCCCAGACGGCGGCAAATTTCTGCAAGGCCAAACCACCTGCGACCTCAATGCGCTAACGGCAACATCCAGCCTTCGCGGTGCTTTTTGCAATCCGAAAGGACGGATGATCGCCGACTTTCGTGCACTTGCCGAGACCAGCGATCATATCTTACTGATCATGCATCGAGAGCTAGTGCCGACCACGTTACAAGCCGTCAGCAAATATGCGGCTTTTTTCAAAACCCACCTGATCGACAGAAGTGCCGACTATCGCCAGCTCGGCATTGCCGGCCCGGAGGCCGAATCCCTGCTGGCGAAGCACTTTTCTGAGTTGCCCGCTGCCTGCGAGCAGGTCGGTCGCTGCGACGATGCTCTGGTGGTGCGACTGGCAGACGACCGCTTTCTGCTACTGGTAAGCGCGCCAGCCGCCGCCGACCGTTGGCAGCAACTGGCGGCGGCAGCGCGACCGGTGGGCCTGCCGTTCTGGCAACTGCTCCGGATCCGCGCGGGGGAAGGCCAGGTATTCCCGCAGACCAACGCCGAGTTCATCCCCCAGATGCTCAACTTTCAAGCGACTGGCGCTATCAGCTTCAAGAAAGGCTGTTATACGGGGCAGGAAATCGTCGCTCGGATGCAATACCTCGGCAAACTGAAACGCCACATGTACCGCCTGATCCTCGCCGACACAAGGGTTCCATTGCCGGGAACCGAGGTCTTTCTGCCCGGGTCGAGCCAAAGCGTGGGCACTCTGGTCTATGCCGCGCCAGCGGACAGTAGTCGCTGTGAAGCGCTGGTGGTACTGAGAGATGACGTCAGCCAAGCGCCGGAGCTGCAGTTCGGCGAACGGCCGGTGGCTGTCCAGTTGGCGACGCTGCCCTATCGTCTCGGCCATCAAGCCTGATGGCATGGATCGCCGCCAACCAGTCGCTGTTGACCTGGGTCGCCGCAGCCTCCGCCATTGTTTTTGTGGTCAGTCTGCTGTCCCTGCCCTGGCTGGTAGCGCGAATTCCACAGGACTATTTTCACTTCAATAAACGCCATCCGACGCGCTGGAAGCAAACCCACCCATTGATTCGCGGATTGTATCTGGTCGGCAAGAATCTGCTGGGACTGGTGTTGCTGATCGGCGGTTTACTGATGATATTCCTGCCCGGCCAGGGTCTATTGACGATGGCAATGGGTCTGCTGCTGCTGGACTATCCGGGCAAATTCGCCCTTGAGCGGCGCATCGTGCGCGTCCCCGCCGTACTCAACAGCATCAACTGGTTGCGCGCCAAGGCCGGCACGCCACCCCTTGATGTAGCGGGCGACTAGCAATCCGCTCAGCGTTGCAACAGTAACTCAACCTTGTAGCCGTCGGGATCCTCGACAAACGCCAGTACCGTGGAGCCGTGTTTCATCGGACCCGGCTCCCGCACCACCTTGCCACCCTTGGCCTTGATCTGCTGGCAGGTGGCATGGACATCCGCGACGCCGATGGCGATATGACCGTAGGCGTTGCCGAGATCGTAGTGGGCCGTGTCCCAGTTGTGGGTCAACTCCAGCACCGTGGTCTCGGTTTCCGGGCCATAGCCGAGAAAAGCCAGCGTAAAGCGGCCGTCGGGGAACTCGCGCCGGCGCAGCAGCTGCATTCCCAGCATATCGGTATAGAACGCGATGGACCTATCCAGATCGCCAACTCGCAGCATGGTGTGTAACAGTTTCATCATCGACCCCCTGGGTTTGACCTCGACAAAGCCGGCGCGGCAATCGCCGAAGCGCGCTAGAAACGCCGGTTTTTATTGGCGGCAATGCGCAGGCGTAGCGCATTCAGCTTGATAAAGCCCTCCGCATCCTTCTGGTTGTAAGCCCCGGCATCGTCGTCAAAGGTGGCAATGCGGCCGTCGAAGAGACTGTCGCCGGACTGACGGCCGACGACGATGACGTTGCCCTTGTAGAGTTTCAGGCGAACCACGCCGTTGACGTGTTGCTGCGATTCGTCGATCAACGTTTGCAGCATCCGCCGTTCCGGTGACCACCAGTAGCCGTTATAGATGAGGCTCGCGTACTTTGGCATCAGCTCGTCCTTGAGGTGGGCAACCTCGCGATCGAGAGTAATCGACTCGATGGCGCGGTGGGCGCGCAGCATGATGGTGCCGCCCGGCGTCTCGTAACAACCTCGCGATTTCATCCCGACATAGCGGTTCTCGACCAGATCCAGACGGCCAATGCCGTTGGCACCGCCAATCGCGTTCAATTGGGTCAGCACCTGCGCCGGCGATAACGCCTCGCCGTCAATGGCCACGATGTCGCCGCCACTGAAGCTCAGTTCAATATAAACGGGCTGGTCGGGGGCGGCCTCGGGGGCGACGCTCCAACGCCACATGCTGGCTTCAGCTTCCGTCCAGGGATCTTCGAGCACACCACCCTCGTAGGAGATATGCAACAGATTGGCGTCCATCGAATAAGGTGACTTTTTGGTCGCGCTGGCGAAATCCACCGGAATATTGTGCGCCGCGCAATAGGCCATCAGGGTATCGCGGGAGGTGAGATCCCACTCCCGCCAGGGCGCGATGACCTTGACGCCTGGCTTCAGTGCATAGGCCCCCAGCTCGAAGCGGACCTGATCGTTGCCCTTGCCAGTGGCGCCGTGAGATATGGCATCGGCGCCGGTCTCGTTGGCGATCTCCACCAGACGTTTGGCGATCAACGGACGGGCGATGGACGTACCGAGCAGGTACTCGCCCTCATAAACCGCGTTGGCGCGGAACATGGGGAACACGAAGTCGCGGACGAACTCTTCGCGCAGATCGTCAATGTAGATGCTGTTAACCCCCAGCGCCCGGGCCTTCGCGCGCGCCGGTTCGAGCTCCTCGCCCTGGCCGATGTCCGCGGTAAAGGTCACCACCTCGCAGCCATAGTTTTCCTGCAACCATTTGACAATCACCGAGGTGTCGAGGCCACCGGAATAAGCGAGCACTACTTTCTTGATATCGGACACGACTCACTCCTATCGCGATAGATGATTGAAACGACCCGTTGCGCGCATGTTCAAGCGAGCGGCTACGCCAATGAGTCAGCGCTCAAAACTCGAGCTTTACGGCGCTACCAGTCTGCTCGGAGCACACCCGGCTCAACATTTCGGCCAGCGAGTGGCGACTGGTCGTGGACACCCAGGCGCCATCGCAATAATCGAAATGAAATCCGCCGGATTTGGCGGCCAGCCAGATTTGCGCGAGTGCCGGTTGACGGGATACCACGATCTTTGAACCATTGGACTCGCAGGTGATGGTGAGCACGCCGGCAGAAATTTCGCTATCCACATCGGCGCCACTGGCATCCAGCACCGCCTCGATAGCGAGGACGAGTTCATCGGCGAGCGCATTAAATTCTGTCTCTTTCACCATCACCTCCGGGGTCGAGCGATTATACGTGATTGAGCCACAGCTATACGTGATTGAGCCACAGCGGGCAGTGCCGGTATACTGCGAGGGCTTTCCGCGACCACTTTTTTATTGCCCACCACAGCCCGGAGTTCCATGCGCCCGCTATTGCTTGCCCTGACCCTGATCACCGCGCTGGCGGGACTCGCCGCTTGCGGCAACAAGGGCCCGCTGTACTTGCCAGCACCCCAGGCGGAGCCACAAACCACCCCGCCGCCGGCGAACACCGGCCAACCGGAGCTCGACAAAACGGCGCCCGCGCCACCCGTGGTAACGGGCGCAGTGCCGCCCCCGGCCAATCAGCCTGGGCCCGCCGACACTCCCCCAAATTAGTTCGCCATGACCCATTTCAGCCGCCGTAACGGCCATCTCCACGCCGAGCAGGTTCGCCTCGCGGAGATCGCCGAGCGCTTCGGCACGCCCACCTACGTCTACAGCCGGGCGGCGTTGCGCGAACACTTTCTCGCCTACGAACAGGCACTCGCGCACTGCCCTCACCTGATCTGTTACGCGGTCAAGGCAAACTCCAACATCGGTGTGCTCAATGTGCTGGCGCAACTGGGTGCCGGCTTTGACATCGTCTCGGTCGGCGAACTGGAGCGCGTTCTGCTCGCCGGCGGCGATCCCGCCAAGATCGTATTTTCCGGCGTTGGCAAGCAGCCTGCGGAAATGGCGCGTGCGCTGGACGTGGATATCCTCTGCTTCAATGTCGAATCGGCCGCCGAGCTCGCGACCCTCAATCAGGTGGCGGGTGAACTCGGGCGCACCGCGCGGGTGTCGCTGCGCATCAACCCCGATGTCAACGCCAATACCCATGCCTATATCGCAACCGGCCTGCGCGAGAACAAGTTCGGCATCGATATCGCGGACGCGGTTGCCCTGTACCGGCAAGCCCAGGCGCTGCCGAACCTCAAAATCATTGGCGTCGACTGCCACATCGGTTCCCAGCTCACTGACATCGAACCTTTCCTGGCGGCACTCGACCGTATTCTGTTGCTGGTGGATCAGCTCGCGGCGGCGGGCATCGCGATCGAACACCTCGACCTGGGCGGCGGCCTCGGCGTGCGCTACCGGGACGAAACGCCGCCCCCGATTGCCAGCTATATCGCCGCACTGCGCCAGCGCCTGGGCAATCGCGGCCTCACCCTAGTGCTGGAGCCAGGACGCTCGATCGTTGCCAATGCGGGCGTATTGCTGACCAAAATTACCTACCTCAAACACATTGCAGACAAAAATTTTGCCATCGTCGATGCCGCCATGAACGATCTGATCCGCCCGGCGCTCTATCAGGCCTGGATGGCCATTGACGCAGTCGAGCAACGTAGCCAGGCGGCGCAGATCTACGATGTCGTCGGCCCGGTGTGCGAAACCGGAGATTTCCTCGGCAAGAATCGACGGCTCGCGATTGCCGCCGGCGATCTTCTCTGTGTGCACTCCGCGGGCGCCTACGGCTTTACCATGAGCTCCAACTACAACAGCCGCCCGCGCGCCGCCGAGGTGATGGTTGACGGTGCTCGGCTACAGCTCGTTCGCGAGCGCGAAACCCTCGCCGACCTGGTGCGCGGCGAACACGTGCCGGCGGAATAATCGATGCTGCTGCGCTTCACCAAGATGCACGGGCTCGGCAATGACTTTGTCGTCATTGACGCCGTAACCCAGCAGGTGCAGATGACCGCGGAGCTGGCCCGCCGGCTCGCCGACCGCCACTTTGGCATCGGTTGCGACCAAATCCTGATTGTCGAGGCGCCGTCGCTACCGGATGCCGATTTCAGCTACCTGATTTTCAATGCCGACGGCAGCGAAGTCGCCCAATGCGGCAATGGCGCGCGCTGTCTGGCGAAGTTTGTTCGCGACCGCCAGCTCACCGGCAAGGATCGGATTCGCGTCCAGACTCGCGCCTCGATTCTCGAGTTAGGTATCGAAAAAAACGGCGAGGTCAGCGTCGCGATGGGAACTCCCCGCCTTGAGCCCGCGGAGATTCCGTTTCAGGCACCTAGCCGGGCGACTCTCTATACTCTCGATGTCGATGGGCAGACCCTTGCCATTGCCGCGGTTGCCCTGGGCAATCCCCACGCCATCCTCCAGGTCGCCGACATTGCCACCGCACCGGTCGCTACCCTGGGGCCGAAAATCGAGGGGCATCCGCGGTTTCCCGAGCAGGTGAACGCGGGCTTCATGGCGGTGATCGCGCGCGATACCATTCGGCTACGGGTTTACGAGCGCGGCGCGGGAGAAACCCTGGCCTGCGGTAGCGGCGCCTGTGCCGCGGTGGTGGCCGGCATCCTGCAAGGGCTGCTAGACTCCAGCGTAACCGTCCACTTGCCCGGTGGCAGCCTGCGTATTAGCTGGCCGGGTGAAGGGCAACCGGTCGTCATGACCGGGCCGGCAACCACGGTTTTTCAAGGACGGATAAAATTATGAGCGACAGCGACAAGGCGAGAAAAAGCAGTCCAGCGCTACTCAGCGATGAGCAGGTCTCCCGCTTTCTCACCGCCGAACCCGATTTTTTTGCCCGTCAACCGCAGATTCTCGAAATACTCGATCTCCCTCACGCCAGCAGCGGTAACGCCATTTCGTTGATTGAACGCCAGGTTGCCGTGCTGCGGGATCGCAATATCGACCTGCGCCACCGACTCAGCCAGTTGCTGGAATCGGCGCGCACCAATGATCGCCTGTTTGAGAAATCCCAGCGCCTGGTGCTGGCGATAATGGAAGCGCGAGATCTGATCGGCCTGGTCAATGCCCTCGTCACCAGCCTGGGAACGGATTTTCAAGTGGAGTTTTACACACTGCTTCTATTCCGTCCTGTTGTTGACCCCGGCCGTGTCGGCCTCAGCGACGAGGAGCTCCTCGCCAACCACATCAAGGTGGTCACGCTGGATGACACGACGGATCACATCACCGCACTGTTACGGGGGAATCGCGCAATTTGTGGCGTACTCCGCGCCGGCGAACTGGCCTTCCTGTTCGGACCCGACGCCGACAAAGTCGGCTCCGTGGCGGCAGCGCCACTGAATCACGGCGACGCTTTCGGCATGCTCGCCATCGGCAGCTCGGATCCCAACCACTACCGCAGCAACACCGGAACCCTGTTTCTCACCCACATCGGCGAAATCCTCAGCCGCGCACTGCCCCGCTTGCTGAACTGATGCCACGGCCATGGCGACGCCATCTCAGGATCAGCTCGACGCCTTTGAAAATTACCTCCGCCACGAGCGTCGCCTGTCGCCACATACCCTGGCGGGTTATCAGCGCGACCTGCAGAAATTCACCGCCTGGTCAGCATCAGCCGGGCTAACCGGCCTGTCCGAGATCGACAGCCAACACATCCGCCAGTGCCTGGCGACACTTCACCGCGGCGGCCTGAATGGCGCCAGCCTGCAACGCTGGCTGTCGTCCCTGCGTGCCTTTTTCACTTTCGCGCAGCGAAGGCGTTGGCTCAACGCCAACCCGGCAACCGGCATCCGCGCGCCCAAGCGCGCGCGCAAACTGCCGAAAACCCTGGATGTCGATCAGGCCGCCCAGTTCTTGTCGATCCCCAATAGCGACTGGCTGAGCTGCCGCGATCGCGCCATTCTCGAACTTTTCTACTCTTCGGGTCTGCGGCTTGCGGAACTGGTCGGCCTTGATCTGAAAGACCTGGATCTGAACGACGGCACGGTGACCGTCACCGGCAAGGGTAACAAAACGCGCATCGTGCCGGTGGGCCGCGCCGCGCGCCAGGCGCTAACGCTGTGGCTAGCGCAGCGCGCGCTGGAGGCCAGAGCGGAGGAAGCAGCCCTGTTCATCATTCGCCGCGGCGGCCGTATCGGTCACCGCGCCGTTCAGCAACGGCTGCACAAACTCAGCGCCAGCCAGGGCTCGCAGGAGCGGGTTCATCCCCATATGTTGCGCCACTCGTTTGCCAGCCATCTACTGGAGTCCAGCGGCGATTTGCGTGCCGTTCAGGAGCTGCTGGGACACGCCAACCTGTCCACGACACAAATCTACACTCATCTGGATTTCCAACATCTCGCCAAAATCTACGATAGCGCCCACCCCCGAGCACACCGCAAAAAGCTAGATTAGCTTCGCTCAGACCGCATCAACGCCGGTTTCGCCGGTGCGAATGCGGATCACCTCCTCCAGCGAGGTGATAAAAATCTTGCCGTCACCGATCTTGCCCGTGTTGGCGGCCTTGGTAACCGCTTCGACGACGCTGTCGACGAGGTCATCTCCGATCGCAATTTCGAGCTTGATTTTGGGCAGGAAATCTACCACGTATTCGGCACCACGATACAGCTCGGTGTGGCCCTTCTGGCGGCCAAAGCCCTTGACTTCGGTCACCGTGATGCCCTGCACGCCGACATCCGCCAGTGCTTCGCGGACCTCGTCGAGCTTGAAGGGTTTGATAATGGCGGTAATCAGTTTCATGGTGTCTCAGATCCTCATGGTGATCGAATTTATTTGCGGCTGAAAGATACACTTTCCGTTACCGAAATGCATCCGCCCTTCACATCAGCCAGTTGTTGACGAATAATGCCCCACAAAAAAAGAGCCCCTTGCGGGGCTCCCATGTGTCACTGGCGACGTGCTATCGCTACATGTTGTAAGCGCGCTCGCCGTGGGTTGCCGTATCGAGCCCCTCGCGCTCTGCCTCCGTGGAGACACGCAGACCAATCGTCACATCGACAATCTTGAAGCAAATGAATGCCACCACCCCGGACCAGACCAGCGCTGTCAGCACCGCCTGCGCCTGAATCCATACCTGAGTACCGATCTGGGTATCGACGATGGTGTTATTGACGTAATCGATGATGCCGGTGCCGCCCATGCTCCAGGTATTAAATACACCCGTCAGCAATGCACCCAAAATACCGCCGACCGCGTGGATACCAAACACGTCGACAGCGTCATCCGCACCCAGTAGCTTCTTGAGACCGGTCACACCCCAGAAACAGATGACACCAGCCAGCAAACCAATGATGAGTCCGCCACCGACACCCACCCAACCGCAGGCCGGGGTGATCGCCACCAGACCGGCCACCGCACCCGATACCGCACCCAAAAGACTGGGCTTACCCTTCAGCAGCCATTCGGCTGCCGTCCAACTGAGTACCGCGGCAGCCGTCGCGGATAGGGTGTTCATAAATGCCAGCGCGGCGGTACCGCCCGCCTCCAGCGCCGACCCCGCGTTGAAGCCAAACCAACCTACCCAGAGCAGCGATGCACCGATCATGGTCATGGTCAAACTGTGCGGTGCCATGGACTCCTTGCCGTAACCGACGCGCTTGCCAACCACATAGGCCCCAACCAAGCCGGCGATGCCCGCGTTGATGTGCACCACGGTGCCACCAGCGAAATCGAGAGCGCCTTTCTGGAACAGCCAACCGGAAGCGGCGGTCGCCGCTGCCGCGGCGTCGGCATCGGTGTACGCGTCGGGGCCCGGCCAGAACCAGACCATGTGCGCCATCGGCAGATAACTGAAGGTAAACCAGAGCGCAGAGAACAGCAGGACTGCTGAGAACTTGATGCGCTCGGCGAAAGCGCCGAGGATCAGCGCTACCGTGATCGCGGCGAAGGTTGCCTGAAAGGCTACGAACGCGAACTCGGGAATATAGACGCCCTTGCTGAAGGTGGCCGCATTGGCAACGGCACCAGTAGCGGGGTCAAAAACACCTTTCAATAATACCCGGTCAAAGCCGCCGATAAAGGGATTGCCCTGGGTGAATGCCAAAGAATAGCCGTAGACAGTCCAGAGCACGACGATCAACGCGAATACCGTGAATATCTGCATCAAGACCGACAACATGTTCTTGCTGCGCACGAGGCCACCGTAGAACAGCGCCAAACCGGGCACCGACATCATGATCACGAGCGCAGTGGAGACCAGCATCCAGGCGGTGTCGCCCTTGTTGGGGGCAGGCGCCGCCACGGGCTCCACCGCAACCGCCACTTCAGCGGCAGGCGTTTCGTCGGTCGCCCAGCCGAGTTGCGGAACACCCGCAGCCAACAGCAGCGCGCCGGCCATCAGCAAGGTCGCCAAGAGTTTTTTCATCTAGTCTCTCCTCATCACTTGTAAGATTAAACCGAGATCACGTCATCACGCCGCCAGCTCAGATGGCGTCATCGCCCGTTTCGCTGGTGCGAATGCGAATGACCTCGAGAAGCTCGGTAACAAAAATTTTGCCATCGCCAATTTTGCCGGTTTGCGCGGCGTTGATGATCGCCTCCATCGCGCTGTCGACCATGCCATCGACGACCGCGACCTCCACCTTGATCTTGGGCAGGAAATCGACCACGTATTCGGCACCCCGATACAATTCGGTATGGCCTTTCTGACGCCCAAAGCCCTTGACCTCGGTCACGGTGAGCCCCTGCACGCCGATGTTGGCGAGCGCTTCGCGGACATCGTCCAGCTTGAAGGGTTTAATCACGGCAGTAATCATTTTCATGGCTGTCCTCCCCGACAGATCTCCGTCGCTAAGTTCATGTTTTTTAACCTCTTGAATGAATCAGTCCGCTGCCAATAAACAACTCAACACTACGCTTCCAAGTTCAATGAATCTCCAATCAATAGCCACACGTGCCGCGGTTCGGCTTGTTTTCCTTCACCGCGTTATTTAGTGCACTAGCATGAGCCATGCCAATAGTGGAAAAG
>JBPPNE010000084.1:0-2729 GCA_051306415.1 Porticoccaceae bacterium | reverse complement strand
GCGCGCGACTGCCGGGCCCGTCCGGCGGTAATTCAGTCGGTGGTGGGGCGCTGCAGCAAGCCGCGCACCGACATGCACTATCAGCACGGGCCGATTTCCACCACCGCCGGTTTCTATGGCAAGGACATTCTGTGGCCGAATGCGGGGGTAGGGCCGGAGGACATCGACATCACCGGTTCCTACGATGCGTTCACCTTCACCACTATGCTGCAACTGGAAGACTACGGCTTCTGCAAAAAGGGCGAGGGCGGCGACTACGTCAGCAACGGCACCATGCGTCTGGGCGGCAAACGTCCGAACAATACCAGTGGCGGCCATTTGTGCGAGGGCTACACCCACGGCCTCAACATGGTGATCGAAAATACGCGACAACTGCGCGGCGAAATTGACGACAGCTGTCCGCTGGGGCCGGATGGCAAACGCCGGCACAGCTACGACTACCGCGAAGGTGGCTGCCGCCAGGTCCGCGACCCGGAGCTGACCGCGAACCTCGGCTGGGCCGGGCCGCAGACGGGCTCGGCCATGGTGATGGCGCGCGGCTAGGGATGCTCTGAACCACCTGATTCCGTTCATGGTTCGACAAGCTCACCACGAACGGAAGCATCAGGTTACCGTTCGTCCTGAGCTTGTCGAAGGGACTTATTCAGAGCATCCTGAGAATGTAAGGGCTGACGAAAGACAACACAGAGGAACATTGCCATGGCTACCGAAGGCACGTATCTCGGCATGCCGATCCGTATCAGCGATCTCGACAAAGAGAATCAGGATTTTTTCCGCCACTGCGCGTCACACCAGCTACACCTGCAACAGTGTGATGACTGCAATCTGCTACGCTACCCACCGACCACCGCCTGCCCCTGGTGCGCCAGTCCGGATGCGAGCTGGGCTCCCGTCGAAGGCAGGGGCACCCTGCATTCCTACGGCGAAGTGCACCACGCCATTCAGTCCGCCTTCCGCAGCCACACGCCCTATATGCTGGTGCTGGTGGAGCTGGACAGGCAAAGCGGCAAGCCCACCGAACACGAGGCGCTGCGTATCACCGGTAATCTGGCTTCCGCCGATGGCGAGCTGGCGCCGCCCGAGCTGGTGGAGCGGGTCGGCATTGGCAGCCGTTTGCGCATTGTGTTCAAGGATGCCGGCAACGACATCGCCATACCGCTGTGGACGCTGGATGACAGCGCGCAACAACCGGTCAACCCCTGGCGGTATCCCGATCCTTGAAGCAAGCTTCAGGACAAATCGAATCCGCGTCTTCCATAAATATAATCCAGCGAGGATGAACCCATGGAACCACTGCAAGGTATTCGCATCGTTGAACTGACCACCAACGTCGCCGCGCCCATGGCCACGCTCATGCTGGCGGACCAGGGCGCGGATGTTATTCGCATTGAATCGGTGGGTGCGGGCGATCCGGCCCGCGCGGTGGGCGCGGTTCGCAATGGCGTCACCAGCTACTACCTCAGTCTCAATCGCAACAAACGGGCGATCTCCATCGATTTGAAAGATCCACGCAGCCGGCCGCTGATGGAGGACCTGTTGCGCAGCGCCGATGTCTTCGTGCACAACACGCGCCCGGGCGTTATGGATCGCCTGAACTATGGCTACGACGTGGTCCATGCACTGAATCCGAATTTGATTTATGTCTCTCTGTCCGGCTTTGGCCCCGACGGCCCCGGCGCCGAGAACCGGGTCTACGACCTGGTGATTCAGGCGGTGTCGGGCATGGTGAGGGTACAGACCGGCGAGAATGGCCCGGAATTCGTCAGGAACATCGTCTGCGACAAGGTCGCCGCCGTCACCACGGCGCAGGCGATCTCCTCGGCGCTGTTTGCCCGCGAACGTGGGCGGATAGGCGGACACCACGTCGAGCTTACGATGCTGGAAGCCAATCTCGGCTTTCTCTGGCACGACGGCTTTTGGAATCACAGTTTCGTCGGCGAGTTTGAGAAAAAGCCGCTGATTTCTGAATTCATCAGCACCATGCCGACCGCTGACGGTTTTGTCGCGATGTTCACCGTGGGCGACCACGAGTTTGCGGGCGCCTGCGATGTTCTAGATTGCCGCGAGTTGGTCAACGACCCGCGCTTCAAAACTGTCACCGACCGCTTCGCCAATGCCCATGCAATGATGGCCGCGTTCAAGGAGCGCACCGTGCGTTTCACGACCGACGATCTGGTCACCAGAATGGAAAAGGCCCAGGTGCCCTGCGCGAAGGTCAACGATTTCGACGACGTCATCACGGATCCACGCGTCGTCCATCGCGGTTCCATTATCGAATACGATCACCCGGTGGGTGGGCGGGTTCGCCAGCCGCGGCCGGCGGCCATCTTTGACGGCGAACCCAGCGGTGTGCGCCTCCCCGCACCGGGGTTGGGGGAGCACACCGACGAGGTGTTCTCAAGCCTCGGTCATCATGCGGAAGAACTGGCTGCGCTGCACCGCGCCGGTGTGCTGGGGTAACCAAGAAGGCTGCCAGCGCCCACCTGAAGGCTAAAGATTAACGGTACCTCTCGTTTCAACGCTGATCGCTTTTCCTGCGGTTTGTCCACTGTCACATAACGGTTATCATGGGCCCCCAATTATTTGGTCGCAATCGATGATCCGAATTGCGGCAACTGACCACCTTTGAATGGAGAAAGCCCCATGAGTAGCAACACCGCAGAAGATATTGTCATGCACGGTGCGATCCGACTGGATTCGCCGCAATTCGGCGTGATGGACCCGCTGTC
>JBPPNE010000083.1:0-3533 GCA_051306415.1 Porticoccaceae bacterium | reverse complement strand
GGCAAACTGGGCATTCCCTATGTCTTCAAGGCCTCCTTCGACAAGGCGAATCGATCGTCGATCCACTCGTTTCGCGGACCCGGACTCGATGACGGGCTGAAAATCCTCGCCGACGTCAAGCGGGCCTTCGGTGTGCCACTGATTACCGATGTCCACGAAGCGCACCAGGCCGCTGCCGCGGCGGAGGTGTGCGAGGTGATCCAGTTACCCGCGTTTCTCGCCCGCCAGACCGACCTGGTCGCGGCGATGGCGGCGACGGGCGCGGTCATCAACGTCAAGAAACCTCAATTCATGAGCCCTCACCAGGTCGGTCATCTGGTGGAAAAATTCCGCGAATGCGGCAATGACCGGGTGATACTTTGCGAGCGCGGCAGTTGCTTCGGCTACGACAATCTGGTGGTGGACATGCTGGGCTTTGAAACCATGAAACAGGTCAGCGGCGGGCTGCCGGTGATCTTCGATGTCACCCACGCCCTGCAATACCGGGATCCGCTGCAGCCGTCGTCGGGCGGTCGTCGCGGGCAGGTCGCGGAACTCGCGCGCGCTGGCCTGGCGGTGGGACTCGCCGGCCTGTTCCTGGAGGTCCACCCCGATCCCGAGCACGCGCGCTGCGACGGTCCGAGCGCGCTACGGCTGGATCAACTCGAAGCTTTCCTGACCCAGATGAAAGCCATCGACGATCTCGTCAAGCAGTTCGCTGTTCTCGACACCCGCTAGCGGACCCCGCCGATCATTCATCGCATCGATTTTCCCCAAGGAGAAACGGACCAAATGAGTCAAATTACCGATATCAGAGCCTACGAGGTGCTGGATTCCCGGGGCAACCCCACCGTCAATGCCGATGTCATTCTGTCGACTGGCGCCGTCGGCAGCGCTTGCGCGCCCTCGGGCGCCTCCACCGGTTCCCGCGAGGCGCTGGAATTGCGCGATGGCGACTGCAGCCGCTATCTCGGCAAGGGCGTGCGCAAGGCGGTCGGCAACGTCAACACCCAGATCCGCGAACTCCTGCTCGGCAAGGACGTCACCGATCAGCGCGAACTTGACCGTCTGATGATTGAGGCGGACGGCACCGAGAACAAAGCCAAATTTGGCGCGAACGCGATCCTCGCCGTGTCGCTGGCCGTCGCCAAGGCCGCCGCCATCGCCAAGGGCGTGCCCCTGTACCGGCATATTGCCGAGATCAATGGCACGGCGGGGCACTATTCAATGCCGGTGCCGATGATGAATATCATCAACGGTGGCGAGCACGCCGACAACAATGTGGATATCCAGGAATTCATGGTCCAACCGGTAAAAGCCGATTCCTTCGCCGAGGCGCTGCGCCAGGGCGCGGAGATTTTTCACCATCTGAAAAAAGTGCTGGCGGCGCGTGGTCTGGCCACCGCGGTCGGCGACGAAGGTGGCTTTGCGCCCAACCTGCCATCCAATGAAGCCGCTCTCGATGTGATCGGCGAGGCCGTTGCCAACGCCGGCTATCGGCTGGGTGAGGACATCACCTTGGCGCTCGACTGCGCGGCTTCCGAGTTTTATCGCGATGGCCGCTACCAATTGCGAGGCGAGGGCAAATCCTACACTGCCGGTGAATTTGCCGGCTATCTGGCCGATCTCGCCGACCGCCACCCGATTCTGTCCATTGAGGACGGCATGGACGAGAGCGACTGGGATGGCTGGGCGGAACTGACCCGGCGCATCGGCCAGCGCGTGCAACTCGTCGGCGATGACCTCTTTGTCACCAACACGAAAATTCTCCGCCGCGGTATCGACCACGGCATCGCCAATTCCATCCTCATCAAGTTCAACCAGATCGGCTCCCTGTCGGAAACCCTGGACGCCATCCGCATGGCCAAGGATGCCGGTTATGGCGTGGTAATTTCCCATCGCTCCGGTGAGACCGAGGACACCACTATCGCCGATCTTGCGGTCGCGACGGCCGCCGGACAGATCAAGACCGGGTCTTTGTGCCGCTCCGACCGGGTCGCCAAATACAACCGCCTGCTGCGTATCGAGGCGGAGCTCGACGGCACCGCGCCCTATCGCGGCCGCGCCGAGTTTCGGGCCTGAGCGCTGACCGCTAGCAGAGGCTGGGGCCGATGCGCTGGCTGATCGGTGTTCTTCTGGTGTTGTTCCTGATGCTCCAGTACCGGCTGTGGATTAGCGAGGGTAGCTATGGCCACAAGCTGGATCTGGAGCGCCGCGTCGCCGAGCAAAAAGCCGAAAACGAAAGCCTGCAGGAGCGCAATCGGAAGATCGCCGCCGAGGTCAACGACCTCAAGAGTGGTATGGACAGCGTTGAAGAGCGCGCGCGCAACGATCTCGGCATGATCAAACAGGGCGAAACTTTCTATATGGTCATCGACCAGCCTGCGCCGGGCGACAGCGGTAGCGGCGGCCGATGAACCACTGGGTGATCGTGCCCGCGGCTGGAGTCGGGCGCCGCTTCGGCAGCGATGTACCCAAGCAGTATCTGACGCTCGCCGGCAAGACCGTCGCCGAACATACGCTGGAGCGATTGCTGTTGTTGGTCGATGTGGCGGCTATTGTCGTCGCCATCAACCCGGGTGATCAGCATTGGGCGCAACTGCCCATCGCGGCCGACCCGCGTATTCGCAGGGTTGTGGGTGGCAATGAGCGGGTTGATTCCGTGCGTAGCGCACTGGAGTCATTGGTCGGGGAGGCCGCCACCGATGACTGGGTGCTGGTCCACGATGTCGTCCGACCCTGTGTCCGCCGCGCCGATGTGGAAAAATTGATCGCCGCGGTTGGCGCCGATCCGGTGGGTGGCATCCTTGCTACACCGCTGCGCGACACTATCAAACGGGTGTCGGAGGAAGGCGCACAGGGTGAGCGTAGAATTTTGCACACCCCTGCCCGCGAGCACCTGTGGGCAGCGCTGACGCCACAGATGTTCCGCTACGATCTGCTGTGCGCCGCGCTGGCGAGTGTCGCGGCCGCCGGCAATGCGACAACCGACGAAGCCGCCGCCGTCGAGACGCTGGGCCACAGCCCCAGAATTGTCGAAGGCCGCGCAGATAACATCAAGATTACCGGGCCGGACGATCTGAGGATGGCCGAAGCCATTCTGCACCAGCAGTGGGGGTACGGGCAGTGATCCGCATTGGGCATGGCTATGACGTGCATGCCTTTGGCGACGGCGACCACATTGTTGTCGGCGGGGTGACCTTGCGGTTCGACAGAGGCGTCGTTGCCCACTCCGATGGCGATGTGCTGATTCACGCCCTCTGCGATGCACTTCTCGGCGCGGCTGGGCTCGGCGATATCGGTTGTCACTTTCCCGACAGTGATCCGGCGTATCGGGGCATTGATAGCCGCGTGCTGCTGCGCCGGGTCGCGACGATGCTGGGCGATAGGGGCTGGCGGCTGGGTAACGCCGACCTAACCATTGTTGCCCAAGCCCCGAAGATGGCGCCCCATATCGAGACGATGGTCTCCCATCTCGCCGTCGACCTGAACTGTCCCCTCGACCGCGTCAACATCAAGGCCACCACCACCGAGAAGCTCGGCTTCATCGGTCG
>JBPPNE010000082.1:0-10107 GCA_051306415.1 Porticoccaceae bacterium | reverse complement strand
GACACTTCGCTGGCGAGAGCGACAGTGCCGACGGGTTCGATGCGAGCAACGGTTTCTTTTTGCTGCTCGGCGGTGAGCTTGACTTCGGTCTTGTCGCCACCACAGCCGCTCAAGGCCAACACGGAGCCCAGTAGCAGAGCCGGCAACATTGCCGACAAACCCAACAGTTTGATTTGTTTCATTCCAATCTCCATTGCCAAGGATGGACACCTAAAAAGCCGTCTCATTATAGACACCCTTGAGTAATCCGTGAAAAACTATCCGCACGTTATTCCGTACACCATGACTTCGGACAACCTTTGCCAGACAAATTCTATATCAGTGCTCAGGACCTCCTCGACGACGCCTTTGAGTTGGGTCTGCGGGTATTCGACAGTGGTTTCGAACCGGATTTGATCGTCGGCGTCTGGCGCGGTGGGACGCCCGTTGCAATCGCCGTGCACGAGATTCTCGCCTGTCTTGGCGTCAACGCCGATCATATCGCCGTCCGCACCAGCCTCTATCGTGGCGTCGGCCATCGCAACCGCCGTGTCGAGATCCAGGGCCTCGATTATGTCATCGATCGTTTGATCGATGACGGCGAGCGGATTCGACGTCTGTTGATCGTCGATGACGTCTTTGATACCGGGCTTAGCTTGCAGCGGCTGGTCGCCGACTTGAAGGTTGGCGGTGGCGATAGCCTCCCCGACATCCGTATTGCAGTACCCTGGGCCAAGCCGGCGAACTACCTGACCGAGTTGCGTCCGGATTACGTTCTCCACGAGACCAGCGCCTGGCTGGTATTTCCCCACGAACTCTGCGGTCTCAGCAGACAGGAGCTTCTCGCCAAACCCGGGATCGACAGAGTTCGGCAACGACTTGCAGGCGCCGATGAAGCCTCGGAGACAGCGCCCTGACGCTGGCAGGGTGGGCCTAAGTATCGCATTCCTGCTCAGCTGGCCCGGCGCCAGCGGATCAACACAGCACGCCGTGCCCGACAAAATCCGCGTGGATTAAAGAGGTGGTTACGTGTAAGCTGGCCGCCCGTTTTTTCGACTCGCGCGTTAGCAGAAGGAGTCAGGCACCCGTAGCTCAGCTGGATAGAGCGCTGCCCTCCGGAGGCAGAGGTCAGAGGTTCGAATCCTCTCGGGTGCGCCAATTAGAAACCCATCCGAACACCGGCTCGACCGTCTGCTTGCGTAGCGCATAGACGGCACGCCCAGCCCGGGTCTTGAGCTTGTGCTTCATGGCCTCGACGGGTGAAGCGCCTTCGGCCAGCGGCCCGGGTTCGGTGAAGCGCTCCCGCCAATTGCCGTTGCCGGCCTGGGTGACGTGCTGGGCGAGGATCCGCATCGATTCGGTATCGACCATCGCCGGCGCGTTGTCGCACTGCTCAAATGACCTTCCCCCACAAAGCCACCGCCGGCTACCTTCATGATTCGCGATGCTTCGGCCGTCAGGTTGATCTGGTCGTCCGCACGGGGGCCGGACTCGGGCGGCGTTGGCGGCTTGCTGCCCGGCTTCTTGCCCTTGGCCGCCGCCTTGGCCGCCCGTACCGCCATCTTGGCGCCGTGCTCGGCTTGCTCGTGTTCGTACCGTTCGGTGGCGCGCGCATACGAGAGCGCACGGTGCCGGCTGGCATTGGCGTGGATCTGGGTGCCATCCAGACTGACGCTGCCAAAACGGGAGGGTTGATTCTCCCGCGCAACCTGGAGCACCGACACGAAGGCGGCTTCGAATTCCTTGCCAAAACGACGCCTGAAGCTCGCCCGGGTGTCGTGATCGGGATGCCGATTACATGCGATATAGCAGAATGCCAGTGAGTCGTGAGTTGCCCGCTCGATCTTGTGGCTGGAGAAGGTGCCGGTGGCGTAGCCGTAGACCAACAGCGTCCGCAGCGTTGCCGCGTGATAGGCGGCGCTGCCACGGCCGGCATACGCCCGTTCCAGTGCCGACAGCTCCAGTCCTTCGACCACATCAACAACGTAGCGCGCCAAGTGTGCCTCCGGCAACCATTCCTGCACCGATGGCGGTAGCAGGTAGTTGGTCTCTCGATCTATTGGGTGGAATGCCATGGCGGTCTGCGCTGAATTTGTAGGACGATCATTATCGCAGAGCCACGGTTAAGTCCGACCGGCTGCTAGCGCTCGATACTGTAGAACAGGTCCGCGCTGGCGCGGATGCCGCTTTCGGTTTGCACCTCGATATTGGGGTAAAGCTGATAACGCAGTTGCAGTACGCCGGCGGCGCCGAACAGGCCGGCCAGGTAGCGCACATACAGTTTTGGCGACAGATAGCGCCCGATCACGAGGCCGGCCGCGCTGGTGTCGCCGTTAGTGTCGCCGCTGGTGTCGATGCGAACTTCCGCGAGGCCGAGGGAGCGGCCGATGGACTGTGCGATTTCTTCACCCTTGCCCAGGCCCATGCCGCTGGCGGCCGCCATCAGCATGCCGCCATCGGAACCCGATGCCTGATTGAGTGGGCGGCCGAGCAACAGATAGGCGAGTGCATCGGAGTCCGACATCGCGGGCGTCGAAAACAGTTTGAGCTGGGGATTGCGCACCGTGCCGGTCGCATTGATGCCGGCGATGACGGTGCCGACCGTGCGCGTGGCACGGACATCGAGGCCGGGGTCGTCGGCGGGGCCCGCGAACAGCAAACGCCCCTGGCTGATGTGCAGGTTCTGGCCGTAGGCTTGATAGACGCCATCGTGGATGCTGAGTGAGCCGTTGCCACGGCTGGGTTTGCCGGGCTCATCGACCATCACCAGCTCGCCGTCGAATCGACCTCTGAGGCCAAGACCATCAAACTGCACCTGGTCGCCGAGGATGATGCGCACCTTGGAATGGATGTCTAGCGGCGTGTCCGCCGGCGTCAATGCAGCGTTTTCGCGAGAGACGATGGTGACATCGCGGGATACCTTGACGGCGTCTGCGGGAATCTTGCGCGGTGTGAGTCGCGCCTGCGGAATCCTGATCTCGCCGTTCAGGTCGAGCCGATTGCCGGCGGTTTTCACGGTGAGTTGAGGTGACGCGATCGCAGTTGCCTCCCGCGTATCGACGATCCGCAAGTTGCTACCCGTTGCAGTCAGGTGGAGAGGCCAGCCCGCCGCCGGGTCGGCGCGCATGCCACCATTGAATCGCAGTTCACCTTCGCCCGAGCGCAGCGAGCCCTGAATGTCGATCTCGCGGTTCGGCGCAGCCGCGAGCGCGAGCTGGATATTCGTCAGCTTGACGCCAAACTCGGGGAGTTCGGCGCTGCCATTCTCGAGTGTTGCCTGACCGCTGATCTGCGGCGCGCCCAGGGTGCCCGCGATTTGTAGATCGCTGTTGATGGTGCCGTTGATGTTCGTGAGATCAGCGCTGACGACATTGACCAGCGGAAGCGCGGTGGTGTTCAGATGAAGTCGCCCATCGACAGCCTGTTGCGCGCGGTAGCCATCTTCACCCCGCCAGCCGGGTAATCGGACGTTACCCTGGATCGTGCCGGCATTGACGAAGCGCCAGTCGATGGCGGCGTCGAGACCGTGTTCGTTGAGGACGAATTTCACTGAGCCTGGCGCATAGTTGACCGTGGTTGCCTCGGCGCCAAGGCTGATGGTGCCCGCCGTGGTGACCAGACTGCCGTTGCCGCTGGTCAGACCCTTGGTGGAGCCTTTGACCGCGGCATGGCCGGATAGCGTGCCGGACACCGAGAGCTTGTCCGACCAAAACGGCTCGAACAGTGCCAAGGGCAGTTCGGTGGCAATTGCGGATCCGCGCCAGTTGCCATCTCGCAACGAGCCGTCGGCGCACAGGCTCGCGGCTTTTGCAGCGTCGGCCTGTTGCAGGCAAAAGGACTGGAGGTCGGCGCGCGCTCGGCCCATCGCGAGTGGAGCCGGGGCGCGCAATCGCCATTTGCCGAGTGCCGGTTCGCTTAGCTGCGCTTGAGTGAGGGTGCCGTTCCAAAGATAGTGCTGATCCAGGCTGCCTTGCGCCGCGATTTCCAGGGACAAGTCCTCACGGGTGGCTTTAGCGGTCACCCGGTGCTGCTTCATTTTGCCGTCGACGCTGACTGCGACGTTGCGCCAGGTCTGCCCGGCAATGCTTAAGGCGACTGTTGCGGCGTTTATTTTGATGTTGCCCGCTGCCGCGGTATCCAGATTCGCCGTGAGCTTCAGGCTGTCGGCCCGGTCGTCGAAGTAGTGCAGCTGTGCGGCATCGAGATCGATCGCCGCGAGGGGATGTTGGCGTGGACCGCTGATGGCGCCTTGGCCTGCGAGACTGCCGCCAGCGTGCGGTAACAGTTCCGCGAGATTGTCGGAGTCGATGGCGAACTGGAGATTCCAGCGATCTTTGATACTGCCGGTGATAGACGCTCGCGATGATCCCGACACCAAGTAGAAATCCTTGATCTCGACGTTATCTCCGGCAATGTGGGTGGCGCCCTGGGCGGACAGTGGGAAACCGCGCAACTTCCCGCTCAGTTTTCGCAGCGATAGCGACGCCGTCGGGTGATGGTTGGCCAGTGCGCCATTTAACCGGGCCTCGGCGCTCAGTGCGCCGGGCCAATCGGGCAGCAACAGGCTGGGATCGAAATCGGTGACCTTGATGTTGAGGTCACCCTGGAGCTGCGGCGCCCAGGCGACCGTACCGTTCGCTTCGGCTTTGCCGGTACCGGCGATGAACTGCAAATTGGCAATCGACACGCCGTTGCGCGTGCCGGTGCCCGCCAGACTGACGTCAGCCTGCGGATACCCCGGCATTGCGAGCTTGCTATGGCCGTCAAAGGCGTAGTCATCGATGGTGCCGCGGCCGTTGACGGTGCCCGCGGTCGCGAGTGGCAAGGGCGCTGCGCCATCCATGCGTGGAATCCGCTCGCCTTTCCAATCGGCGCTGAGTACCAGGGCCCGAGTATCGAGATTGAAGCTGCCAGTACCCGATACCGCAGTTCCGCTATCCGGATGACGGAGCTGCAAACGTTTCACAGACAGCATGCGCTCGGCGAGGCTTGCTTCCAGATCGCCTTCGATGTCGCCGAGCGCAGTATCGCCGCCGCCTTCGTTCTTCAGGCGGACACCACTGACGTGGTAGGACAGGGTTGTGGACAAGGCATCCACGCCACCTTCGCCACTAAATGTGCCACTCACCACCAGAGTTCGCAGATCGGCATTGAAAGGTGCCAGCGGCGTGGGCTCCAGTTCCCCTTGAATCTGCCATCGCAGTTCGCTGGTGAGGTTGGCAACCGCCCCCTCGAAGTGGCCTTGGATCGCGCCGGCGACACGCTGTTCGACCTGTAATTGCGTGGAGGAGCCGGTGAGACGGGTAGTGCCAGTCACTATCTGGCCTTGGGGCAAGGTGATGGATTCTTTGAGTTGCAGGTCGAGCGGATAATCGTCGCGGGTCTCCAGCCAACCGCTCGCCTGCACGCGATAGTCGCCAGCGGCGACGGCGAGCGACTCGATTTGCAGCAGGCTATGGGCGATTGCCGCCGAACCTTCAATAGCGATGCCCGTTGTTGTGCCACCGATCCGGAGATCGCGCACAGCGAGGTGGGCCAGCCGTACCGGGAAGGGTAGCGATAGCGCGGGCAGAACCCGTTTTTGCCGATGCGGTTGGACTGGTTGGTCGACTGGCGTGATCTCGACAGCGTCGGCATCGAATGAGAGATGGAGGGTGCCCTGTTCGATAGTCCAGTTGAAGTCGGCGCCCACCATGCGCAGATCGACAGCGTCATTGCGATATCGCAGCTCGCCGATCCGCAACGGCCCCGCCAGAGTGCCATCGAGAGCCTCGGCCACCAGATCGCCCGGAACATGGCGACGTGCCAGGTCGTACGCCAGACGCAGGCCGCTATGGCTGAACGCCAGCGCCAGCAAGCCCGCAATCGCAAGAGTGAGCACGGATGACAGCGCGATGGTCACCACCACCATCGCGCGTGCGCCCATTTTGATAGCGCGTGTCTTCACAACGCGGGCCCGATCACCAGATGCAGCCGATAGGCGCTGTCGGCGTCGTTCAGCGGGCGGGCAATATCGACGCGAACCAGGCCGATGGGCGTGCGCCAACGCGCACCGATACCGATCGCTTTGTTAAGGGATTCATCGAGGCTGTTAAACGCATTGCCGGCGTCGTAGAACACCGCGGCGCCCCAGTTGTCAGTTAGCAACCGTTCGTATTCGAGGCTGCCGGCAATGAGATAGCGGCCACCGATGACATTGCCGCTGCTGTCAGTGGCGCCCAACGCCTCGAAATCGTAGCCGCGCACGCTGTTGTCGCCACCGGCAAAGAAGCGTTTGGAGGGCGGCAATTGCGTGAACGAGGATGTCATGGTCGCGCCAAGGGCGCCGCGCGCGATCAGGCGATTGCGCGTTGCGTAAGTCGTCAGCCATTTGCCATCAATGCGGGCCTGTCCAAAGGTAGCGTCGGAGCCGAGACTCTTTGCTGAACCCAGCAAATTGAGGCTAAGGCGCCAGCCGTGGCTGGGAAACAAGGGGTGGTCGCTGATGGTTCGCATCCAACTTGCGCCGGGAAACAGCAGTATTGAGGTGCTGCGAATATCGGCGATCTTGTAATCCTCGTATTCCGCGGTGATGCCGAGGGTTTCCCGCCAACCGCAGCGCAATTGGGTGTGGGCAATTCCGCCATGGAGCTCGCGGCTTTCCCAGCTATCGGTGTCCAGTTCTGAGACGCCGCTGGAAAACACCAGGCTGTCGTCTATCGGGTTTTGTAACGGAATCGTGTAGCTGACTTCCGCGGAGCGGTCTTTCTGCGCCGCTAGCGCCGTAACGGAGAGCTTATGGCCACGCTTATTGACCAGGCGATCGTGGGCGACAGAGCCACGTGGCCCGGTATCGGTACCGAAGCCCGCGCCAAAGCGGTATTTGCTACGGCTCACCGTGCCCAGTTTTACCAGCAGGGGCAACCGTTGGTTTTCTACCTGGTTCTTCTGCGGAACAATTTCCACCGTTTTGAAAAAGCCGCTATTGGTGAGCGCCGTCTGCAGGCTGAGTGTTAGCTCGTTGGTGAGGGGATCGCCGGGGGCGAAGGTAATAAAGCGGCGCAGCAGCTTGTCGCCCAATCGAGTCGCTCCGGTTTGCTCGAACCTGACGTCACCAACGCGATAGAGATTGCCAGTGTCCAGATGCAGTGCGACCACCGCCTGGTATTGGTCAAGGTCAACGGTCATTTGATTGAGCTGGTACCCGGCATTGAGATAGCCAAGGGCGAGGGCCTTTGCCAGCAGGCGTGCTTTTAGCGCCTCGTACTTCTGATGATCCAGTGGATCGCCGACACGGATCTCCGTTTGTCTGGCGAGGCTGGATAGTTTGAGATCTTGCGCACCGGCTCCGGTCAGCTGGATATCGACGGTGGCAACGGGGACCGGCTTGCCGGGATCAATGGCGTAATTCGCCCGCCACTGGGTGTCGGCGCCGTCCAGCTGAGCGTCGATTTTCGGCCGGTAGTAGCCAAAGGGTTGCAGCGCAGTCTCGATTTGTGCCGTTGCCAGCCGATGCAGCTTTTTGATATGGGCTTCCTTGAGATCGGTTCTGCTGCGCTGCTGCCAGATGTCGATATGAGCGCGCACATTGTCCAGCTCTTTGCCGGCTATGCCCGTCAAGGATACGTTCAGAGTGGTGGTGGTTGGGGGGTCAACCGCCTGCGCTGACAGGGTGACGGTTGCGACAATCAGTGCGAGCGAGAAGCTCCAGCGTAGCGGTAGCAATCGCCGCATCAGGTGTTTCCGCTGATCCGGACGTGAGCGCTCAGGGCTCGGGGGAGTTGAACTCGGGTAGCGTGGCGTTGAGCGGGCAATGTCATCGGAATATCCTCGGGCACATTCTCCGGGGTAAGCGTACCAGACAGATGTGGTATGGCGAGCGGGCGGCCAGGCAGTAGACCTGATGGCAGTAAAATTCGTCAATAGCCGCGGGGTTTATGCACTGCGCTTGCCATTATGCAGTGCTCTTCCGAGGTGGGTGCGACGAATCCGGGCATCGAGATCGGGTATAAACTAGGCGCCCCACGACGACACCCCCGGATATGAGCAAACGGTAACCACTCACAGGATGACAGCATGACGCTTCGACTTGTTTCCACCACGCCCTTCAGCGACCAGCGTCCCGGCACTTCCGGGCTGCGCAAGAAGGTCGCGGTTTTCCAGCAGCCGCACTATCTGGAAAACTTTGTCCAGGCCATTTTTGATAGCTGGCCGGAGCTACGCGGGCAAACGCTGGTGCTCGGTGGCGATGGCCGCTTTCTCAACGACCACGCCATTGGCGTCATCCTCGCCATGGCCGCGGCCAATGGCATTGGCCGCGTATTGGCGGGGCGGGGCGGCATACTATCGACGCCCGCAGCCTCCTGCGTGATCCGCAAGTATGGCGCGGCGGGTGGTCTCGTGCTGTCGGCGAGCCACAATCCCGGCGGCCCGGACGGCGATTTCGGCATCAAGGCGAACATTGCGAACGGTGGCCCGGCGCCGGAAGCCGTCACCGAGGCGATCTATGCCCGCAGCCGCGCGCTCAGCGAGTATCGCATCGCCGATCTTCCCGCGTTTGATCTCGGCCAGTCTGGCCAGTTCGAGGTGGAGGGAATGCGGGTGGAGGTGATCGATCCGGTCGCTGACTACGCCGACCTGATGGCAAGCCTGTTCGATTTCACCGCCATGCGTGAATTGTTCGCCAGCGGCTTTCGGCTGTGTTTCGATGCGATGAACGCGGTGACCGGGCCCTATGCGAAAGAGATTCTGGAGCGTCGCCTGGGTGCGCCCGCGGGCACCGTCATCAACGGCCAGCCGCTGCCGGATTTCGGTGGCGTTCATCCCGACCCCAACCTGACTCACGCCGAGGAGCTGCTGCGGATCATGGCCGCCGCGAACGCGCCGGAGCTGGGCGCCGCCTGCGACGGCGACGGCGACCGCAACATGATTCTCGGCCGCCATTGTTTCGTCAATCCATCGGACAGCGTCGCGGTGATCGCCGCCAATGCGACCCATGTTCCCGGCTACCACGGCGGCCTTGCCGGTGTTGCCCGCTCCATGCCCACCAGCCAGGCGCTCGACCGCGTCGCCGGGCGGCTCGGGATTCCCTGCTACGAAACCCCGACCGGCTGGAAGTTTTTCGGCAATTTGCTCGACGCCGGGCTGATCACCATTTGCGGCGAGGAGAGTTTCGGCACCAGCTCGAATCATGTGCGCGAGAAAGATGGCCTGTGGGCGGTGCTGTTCTGGCTCAATATTCTTGCCGCGCGACGTGAACCCGTGGCCGAGATCCTGCGCCAGCACTGGCGCGACCACGGCCGCGATTTCTATTCCCGCCACGATTACGAGGGCGTCGACGCGGCTGCCGCCAAAGCACTGATGGACGACCTCAAGGCCGCGCTGCCCGGTTTGCCCGGTACCCACCCTAACGCCGGCGTTATTCGCCACGCCGACGATTTCAGCTACACCGATCCGGTCGATGGCAGCATCACGCTGAGCCAGGGTCTGCGCATCCTGTTCGACGACGGCGCGCGCATTATTTTCCGGCTGTCCGGCACCGGCACCGAGGGCGCGACACTGCGGGTCTACTTCGAGCGCTTCGAAGCCAACCCCGACCGGTTCGACCAGGACGCGCAAACAGCCCTGGCCGATCTCATTGAATTCGCCGATGAAGTGGCGGGCATCCAGTCCCGCACCGGGCGCAGCGCGCCGAGCGTCATTACCTGATGGGTGGGCTGCTGCGCCGCGGAGAGTGCTAGAAGGATCATCCACCCTCTTGTTGCAGATGACAGAACCCTGTGGAGCTGATCCCTCGTGCTGGGTCTTGGCCGCAGAACCGCCATCGTTATGTAGTTGTACAGCTCTCCTTGGCCCATTTATCTCGATTTAGCTCGGAGGGGGGAGAAATGACCCCGCAAATGTGAGCAGCGCTATGTCAGCAGGGCTATAAGTGAAAGCTCTGCGCAAAAGCTGAATCGAAAGCGGAAAACCGTGGTTCGCCCCATCCCCAATGCTGTTTTTCCGGCGAAGACCAGCAGCTAGTACCACGGCACGCAAGTTTCGACACATTTACCAGCCGTCGTCATTCCCGCGCCCGCGGGAATCCAGCCCCGGCGCCTCAACAACGGCTCGATTTCCGGGCAAAAACTGGATGCCCGCCTTCGCGGG
>JBPPNE010000081.1:0-15036 GCA_051306415.1 Porticoccaceae bacterium | reverse complement strand
AATCAGGAGGCCCACCGATGCCGACACCCACTCCCGTACCTCTCCCTCTTCTCGATCAAAAGATGACCGCCGCCGGATCACCGTTCGAAATCGAGGAAATAGAACTTCATGGGCTGACAACGAAAGTCTGGAAGCATGCGCTGCCGAATCTGCGGGCGATTGTCGAGGCCAGCCGCCGATTCGCGGAGCGGGACTATTTGGTCTATGACAACGAGCGTCTGACCTACGCCGAACACTACCGCCAGGTCGCCACGCTCGCGCATGCAATGATCGATCAATTCGGCATCCGCAAGGGCGACCGCGTCGCGCTGGCGATGCGCAACTACCCCGAATGGCCAATCATTTTTTGGGCGACGGTATCGATCGGCGCAGTAATCGTGCCGCTCAACGCCTGGTGGACGGCGGCGGAACTCGCCTACGCGCTGCGCGATAGCGGTGCCTGCCTGCTGTTTGCTGATCGCGAGCGCGCGCAGGCGCTCGCGGATTCCATCGGCGACCTGCCGAGTCTCGAATCGCTGGTGGTGGCGCGCGCAGCCGGCGCGTTACCCCTTGGCAGCCACGACCTGACGCAACTGCTCAGCGCAGCAAGTGCGGTGACCGAACTGCCAGAGATTGCCATCGATCCCGATGACGACGCCACCATTTTCTATACCTCCGGCACCACGGGAAACCCCAAGGGCGCGCTCGGCAGCCACCGCAACATCTGCACCAATCAGGTCAGCGGCGTCTATCTGCGCGCACGCACCGAATACCGTTACGGCCGCGAACCGGTGCCGCCGACCGAGCAAATGGGGCAGCTGATCAGTGCGCCGCTGTTCCATGTCACCGGCTCGCTATCGATGCTGTGCGGCAGCACGCTGGCCGGCAGCAAGATCGTATTCATGTACAAATGGGATGCCGACACGGCGATCCGGCTGATCGAGAAGGAGCGGCTGCACGCCTTTGGCGGGGTGCCGTCCATGCCCTTGCAAGTCATCGAATCACCCATCTTTGGTCAGCACGACACCTCGTCCATTCGCGCGGTCCTGTATGGCGGTGCGCCGCCGTCGCCGGAGCTCGCGCTGCAAGTGAAGCAGGCATTCCCTAATGCATCCGCCAGCAACGGTTACGGCCTCACCGAAACCAGTGCCCTGACGACCGCCAACATCGGCGAGGACTATTTGGCAAAGCCCAAGAGCGCGGGCCTGCCAGCACCGGTGAGCGAAGTGAAAATCGTGGACGACCGCGGGCAAACACTGCCGATGGGTGAGATTGGCGAAATCTGGATCAAGGGGCCTCAAGTCATCAAGGGTTACTGGAACAAGCCGGAAGCCAACGCGAAGAGCTTCAGCGATGGCTGGCTGCACACCGGCGATCTCGGCTACCAGGACGCGGAGGGCTTTCTTTTCGTCGTCGATCGCGCCAAGGACATGCTGATCCGCGGTGGCGAGAACATCTACTGCATTGAGGTGGAGGACGCGCTCTACCACCACCCGGATGTGCTCGACGCCGCCGTCGTCGGCATTCCCGACCGGGTGCTGGGTGAACAGGTCGGCGCCATGGTGCAGGTGCGGGCGGGCAGCGACGCGAGCGAGAAACGGCTGCAGGAGCATGTCAGATCGCGCCTGGCCGCGTTCAAAGTGCCGGTACGGATTGTTTTCAGCGACGATCCGCTGCCCCGCAACGCCAACGGCAAGATCATGAAGCCGGCAGTAAAGCGGCTGATGGGAATCAATTAACAGGACGCCCCAAGCATCGGCGCTTGCGGTTCCAGTATCGTGCCGCGGGCTGCAACTGGCGGCCAGAGGAACGGCGGAACTGTCTGGGGTGTGATCAATCGGCATCAACGGCTATGATGGGCTGCAGGGCCGGAATCCAACCCTAGAATAAGCGATTACCGCGACCCCCATTGACCAGCGCCACGCTCTCCCCACTCATCGCGCAGCCGATCATGGCAGCGCGAGAGTTGCAACTCATTAAAGATAATCAGGAGACAGCAACCCATGTCCCGCAAACACGTGCTTGACGGCGTCAAAGTTCTCGACTTCTCTCATTATGTTGCCGGCCCCCACTGTACCCGCCTGCTGGCCGAAGCCGGCGCTGAGATCATCAAGGTTGAATCCTTCACCGGCGATACCTCAAGGCATCTGCCGGTGCTGAGAGACGGTCGCAGCGGCTATTTCATTCAGCATAATCGCGGCAAAAAATGCATGAGCCTGGATCTGCGCAAGCAGGAAGCGCAGGACATCTGCCACGAGCTTGTGAAACAGTCCGACGTGGTCATCGAGAACTTCACCCCGGGGGTGATGAAAAAATACAACATGGATTGGGCGGCGCTCAGCAAGATCAAACCTGATCTCGTCATGTGCTCCATCTCCTGCCTGGGTCAGGAGGGGCCGCTGTCGAAATTGCCGGGATTTGACTACATCGGCCAGGCCTACTCCGGGGTCATGGGCATGACCGGCCAGATGGATGGTCCACCCGCGCTGTCGGGCATGGCCTTTGGCGACATTTCGACCGGCGCCCACGCCTATGGCGCCATCGTCAGCGCTCTCTTCCATCGGCTCCAGGGCGGCGGCGGACAGTACCTCGACATCTCCCTGCTCGACTGCCTGTTCAGCTACCACGAAATGAACGTCCAGGTGTACGACGCCTCCGGTGGCAGCATGGTGCCCAAGCGCAGCGGCCACCAGCACTCCTTTGTCGCACCCCTCGGGCTGTTCAAATGCGGCGGCCGCTACCTGATCATCGTTGCCATCGGCGCCCAGTGGAACAACCTGGCGAAACTGCTGGGCAAAGAGGAGTGGCTGACCGATCCCCGCTTTGCCGATCCGGTGAGCCGCAATGTCAATCGCGATGTCATCACTAAAGAGATCGAAGCCTGGCTCGACAGCATCGGCGACGCGCAGGAGGCAGTGAGGATTCTGGTGGAGGAGAACCACGTGCCCGCTGCACCGGTGCTGGACGTACCCGAGGTGATGGCGCACCCGCACATGGTTCAACGTGGCATCGTCCAGACCGTCACCGACCGCCTCTTCGGCGAAGTGAAAATTCCGGCGTCGCCGCTGAGGTTTTCGCAATTCCCCACGCCGCTGGAACTACAGGCGAGCTTTCTCGGCGAACACAACGCGGAAATCCTCGGCGAGCGCCTGGGTTATGGCCCAGAGCGGATCGCGAGCCTCCACGAAGCGGGCGTGCTGATGAACAAGGACCGCTGAAACACTTCGCCCATTGTTTGCGAGCAACTGTTTGCCAAACAGTGACTCGCGAGCATGAGGCGAACTGCGCGAAATCACCTAATTAGACAGCACGATAATCAGAGCGACAGGAGCAAACGATGGCACCCAGGCAAATGCTCGAAGGTATCAAGGTCGTCGATTTTTCCCATGTCGTCGCCGGCCCGCACTGCACCAAGATATTGGCCGAGCACGGCGCCGAGGTCATCAAAATAGAGCCTTTGATCGGCGACTTGACGCGCCAACTGCCGGTGCATCGCGACGGCCGCAGCGCCCATTTTATCCAGCACAATGTCGGCAAGAAAACCATGTGCATGGATATCGGCACCCCGGAAGGTCGGGAGATCTGTCACCAGCTGATCCGGCAGGCCGACGTGGTAGTGGAGAATTTTTCCCCCGGGGTCATGAAAAAGCACAAGCTCGACTGGGACACTCTCAAAAACATCAACCCTGATCTGATCATGTGCTCAATCTCCTGTTTCGGGCAGGACGGTCCCCTCGCCCACCTACCGGGTTACGACTGGATCGGTCAATCCTATGCCGGCATCATCGACCTGACCGGCGAACCTGATGGCCCGCCGGTATTTGGCGAGTATGCGTTTGGCGATATTTCAACCGGAGCCCACGCCTATGGTGCCGTCATCGCCGCGCTCTTTCATCGTCTGCGGGGCGGCGGCGGGCAGCATATCGATATTTCACTGCTGGAGGTGCTTTTCAGCTACCACGAAATGAATGCCCAAGTGTATCTGTCATCCGCTGGCAAGATAGTCGCCAAGCGCAGCGGTTCAACCCACGGCATGGTCGCACCGGCCGGCATCTACAAGTGCAAGGATCGCTATATTTTCTTGCTCGCCATCAATCACCAGTGGGATAGCCTGATGAGGGTTATCGGCCGAGAAGATTTGCTTGCCGACCCGCGGTTTGCGAACCTCATGTTGCGTGGTCAGCACAAGGCTGAACTGGGCGAGGTGATCGAAGCCTGGCTCGACAGCATCGGCGATGCCGACAAAGCCGTGCAGATACTCCAGGAGCACAAAGTGCCCTGCGCGCCGATCCTCAGCATCCCCGAAGTGGTGGAGCTGCCCCACGTCAAGCAGCGTGGCATTGTGCGCACGGTCATCGACCCGGTATTTGGCGAAGTACGGTTTCCACGCACACCGCTGCGGTTTTCGCTATTTCCCGACACCCCGGATCTGCGCGCGGGGTTTTTGGGCGAGTGCAACCGCGAAGTTTTGAGCGGGTGGCTCAACTACACCGATGATCAGATCGACCATTTGGAGGCCACCGGAGTGATCGCGTCGAAGCGGATTTAACACCCGACAAATCTCGCGGCGGAGAAGGTCCACGCGCTCAAGCAGAAGGACGCTGACGGTCTGCCGTCAATTCTGCAGCAATCCGCAGCGGCCGCGTTAACGAGTGCCGGAGACGACGGCAAAAGGTGTCTGCAGCTTTACCCGCCACTGGCGCTTTCCGCGCCACTGGGCGGCATACACCCAGCCCTGCAATTCGAGCACCTGTCCGGTCCAGCCCGCGACCACCTCACGAGAAAAATACGGCTGATGCTCGGGATAAATCACCGCGGCGATACCGCCCTCAAGCTCAACCCACCAGGCCTTGGCGAAATTGACATGGACAACGCGGCCACGAACCCGCTGGTAACCACCTGCCCGCAGGGCGCCCGCGTCGACCGGGGCGCTCCGCCACAGGCCAACCTTGGCCTGGCGCGCTTGCTGCGCCAATGCCGACAGACAGGGAGCCAACGACAGGTTGGGTGGTATCGCAATCGCAAACGCCAGCCCTTTGGCGAGTAGATGGCTTTCGAGATTGGCGCCATCGTCGCGATAAACATGGGCCAGTTGCCGGTGATAGCGATCCTCGCGCTGGCGATCAAACACCAGGGCGACGGTGCTGGTTGTGCCCGAACTCGTTGCACCCAGGAAGGCCCGCGTTGCATCGAGTGCCGCCCTCGCATAGGGCTCATCCGGCCCGCTGCCGTGGCCCAATTCCGGCGTATTGATGCCGAGTACCCGGATATGGCGGCCATCATCAAGGCGCAGGGTATCGCCATCGAAGATCTGCGTTACGACCGCAGTTTCACCGGCAGCGGAATTCCCGCAGTTGGTTTCAGCGGCGTCAATTGGCGCGCCAAGGACAAAAAAAAGGAGCACAAAAAATGCGCCCGGAACTCGCATCCAGGGCGCATTTCGACTGCCCCCAAGGGCAGGTGAATCGGTGTTACTTGGTGCCGCCGGCCGCACTGGAAAAACGTTTTTTGAACTTGTCGATACGACCACCGACATCCAATACTTTCTGCTTGCCCGTGTAAAACGGGTGGCACTGAGAACAGACGTCCAGGTGAATGGTCTTGGCTGTGGTCGATCCCACTTCGATAATGTTGCCACAACTGCAATTGGCGGTCAGCTTACCGTAGGGGGGATGGATATCGCTTTTCATGGGATGGTCTCTTCGTGGAATTGTCGCTTCATGTTGCATACCGCCGCCCGGTCATTTAACGTGCCGCCTGCCGGGTACCGTATGCGCTGGCCAATCAAGAGCGCGCATACTACCAGAAAGCAACCGTGTTTCAAGGTGTTATCTGGGTTTCAAGGTGTCATCTGGAATCGCTCGATGTCAGCGCCCCTGTTTTACCAGATCGCCGTGCCCTCCCCGCTGCGCCGACTCTTCGACTACCTACCCCCCGCTGAAGTGACCGCAACCTTGTTGCCCGGGCTGCGAGTGAGGGTGCCCTTTGGCCGCAGAACCCTGATTGGCGTTGTGGTCTCCAATAGTGCGACGAGCGCCATTGCCGCCGCCAAGCTCAAACCCATCGCCGAAGTCCTGGATCCGACGCCGCTGTTGCCACCAGCGCTGCTCCAACTGTATTTGTGGGCCGCCAGCTATTATCAGACGCCACCCGGAGAAGCCCTGGCCGCAACCTTGCCGGTCTTGTTGCGGCAGGGGAACCTGTTGCCACCCGGCTCGGAACTGCACTGGCAATTGACCACTCACGGCCTCGGCCTAGCGCCGGCGGCGCTGCAACGCTCACCCCGGCAACACCAGATTCTGCAGCTGTTACAACCCGGTACCGAGCCTGGAACAACACCACCGCGGCTGACCGCTGCGGCCTTGGACACGGCGGGCATTGCCCGCACCGCCCTGCGTGAACTCATCAAGAAAGGACTCGTCGAAGCCGTCCAGATTCCCGCCGAACACGCGGCGTTTGATACCACCGCACTGCTCGCGGAGGATCACCTTTCCCTGCACCCCGATCAACAGACCGCCCTCGCCGCCATCAATCTCCACGGCTACCACAGCTACCTGTTGCAGGGTGAAACCGGTAGCGGCAAAACGGAAATCTATCTGCAGGCGATTGAGAAAATTCTCCGCTATGGCCGCCAGGCGCTGGTTCTGGTGCCAGAAATCAGCCTGACGCCACAAACCCTGCGCCGCTTCCGCAACCGCTTTCAATGCCCGATCGCGGTTATCCATTCCGGCCTCACCGACCGCGAACGCCTGCAGGCCTGGCACGCCGCCGCGAACGGAACCGCCGGCGTCGTCATCGGCACCCGCTCCGCTGTCTTCACCCCATTGCGCAATCCCGGCATCCTGATCGTCGACGAAGAGCACGACCCCTCGTTCAAGCAGCAGGACGGCTTTCGCTATTCCGCCCGCGACGTCGCGGTGATGCGCGCCAATCGTGAGGGCATCCCAATCATCCTCGGTTCCGCCACGCCGGCCCTGGAAAGCCTGCACAACTGTGAGCAGGGACGCTATCAGCGGCTGATACTGCGCGGGCGTCCGGGGCCTGCTCGCCAGCCGCGCTGGCAGCTGGTGGACATCCGCAAGACCGGGTTGCAGGGCGGTTTTTCCGCGGTACTGATCGCGGCCATCCGGCAGGAGCTCGATAGTGGCAATCAGGTGCTGGTGTTTATCAATCGCCGCGGATTCGCGCCGACCCTGCTCTGCCACGACTGCGGCTGGATTGCCGCCTGCCTGCGCTGCGAAACCCGCCTGACCCTGCACCGCACCGATCCGGGCCTGCTCTGTCACCACTGCGAGTATCGGCAAACCATCCCCCACCAGTGCCCGCACTGCCACAGCAAGGCGCTGCGCTATCTTGGCCAGGGCACCGAACGCGGAGAGGATGTGCTCGCGGCGCTGTTTCCACAGACCCCGGTGATTCGCGTCGACCGCGATTCGACCCGGCGCAAGACGGCGATGGCCGATGTGGTCGAACGCATGGACGCGGGAGCCCCCTGCATACTGGTCGGCACCCAGATTCTGGCCAAGGGCCACCACTTCCCCGGCGTTACCCTGGTCGCTATCGTGGATGCCGACAGCGGCCTGTTCAGCCCTGATTTTCGCGCCCTCGAACGCATGGGGCAGCTGCTGGTCCAGGTCGCCGGCCGCGCGGGACGGGGCAGTCAACCCGGCACCGTGATGCTGCAAAGCCACCACTGCGACCACCCGCTGATTACCCTGCTGACTCAGCGTGGTTACCCAGCCTTCGCCGACCACATTCTCGCCGAGCGGCGCCTCGCCGGGCTGCCCCCATTCGCCGCCATGGCGCTGATTCGCGCCGAGGATGCGATGCCTGACAGCGCCATCGCACTGCTTCGCCACGCCCGCGCGCTGTGCGGCCGCATTCAGCCCGCGAGCCCCGAATTTCGCTACCTGGGGCCAGTCCCGGCACCACTGGAAAAACGCAATCGCCGCTATCGCTACCAGCTGTACATCACGGCGCTAAGCCGCACCCAGCTACAGCGGTTATTGGCGGTTCTCGCCGAGGAACTGGAGGCCAGCCCACTGCCGCGCCGGGTGCGCTGGTCCATTGATGTCGATCCCCAGGATACCCAGTGATAAGCGCGTGGACATCAAGCCGAGGCTCTTTCGCATACCCAAGTGGTCGCTGGCGGCAAAAACGTCTTCTGCCTACAATAGCGCACCCATAACAAGAGTCGCGCTGATGCCTCGCGATAAGCCCAGAGCAGCCCGCAAAAACACCTGGGCTCGTGGCGATTCAGCCCCCGCGGGTCGATACGGACGCCACTGGGGGTGGCTCGTTGTCGGCGTGGCTGCCGGCGCGACTATCGGCGTCGCGATAATGAGCCTGCTCGGCGCGCCGGAGCTTCCGCAGCCAGCCGGCGCCGACGGCAAGGTGGCAGCGGCCAAGGAAACCAGCGACGGCGGCAAGCTCGCCGACAAACCGCGCTTTGAGTTCTACACCCTGCTGCGGGAATCCGAGACCATCGTGCCGGACGCGCGGGAAACCGAGCAGTTGCCCGCGCAACCCCGTGAAGAAGGCAGCTTCCTGCTGCAGGCGGGCTCCTTCAAGAATGGCAAGGAAGCCGAGAGTCGCCGCGCCCAATTGCTGCTGCTCAACCTGAAAACCAGTGTTGAAACAGTCAATTCGCGGCCCGGCGAGACCTGGTATCGGGTATTGGTGGGGCCGTTCGAATCGGGTCAGAAACTCGCCGATGCCCGTGCCGTGCTCGTCGAACAGCGCATCGAGCATGTCGTGCTGAAGCGGAAAAAATAGTGCATTGGAGACAGGGAGGCCCAACCTTGCTCGTTGCAATGGTGCTAGTCGCGGTAGCGAAAATCCACTCGCCGACCGATGCCGGTGAAGAGATCGTAAGTAATGGTATCCGCTGAGCTCGCCACCACTTCCGCCGGCAACCCCTCGCCCCACAGCACCACCGTATCACCGACGCGGGCATCGGGGATTGTGCTGATATCGAGCGTGATCATATCCATCGACACCCTACCCACTAATGTCGCCGGTTTGCCATTGACCAGCACCGGGGTGCCCACACGGGCGTGGCGGGGATAGCCATCGCCGTAGCCAATGGCCACCGTGCCAATGCGGGACGCCCGCGGCGCCCGCCAGATCTGGCCGTAGCCCACACCCTCGCCCGTTGCAACGTCGCGTACCGCGATCAAGCGCGAGCACAGCGTCATCACCGGCCGCAATTCGGCGGCGATGGTGTGGACGCCGCTAAACGGACTGGCGCCGTAGAGCATGATGCCGGGGCGAACCCAGTCGCGCCGCGCCTGCGGCAGCGATACCAGAGCGGCGGAATTGGCCAGGCTCACGGGACCGGCAAGCCCCGCCACGCCCTCATCAAAACGGGCGAGCTGCTCTACGACAAAGGGGTGACCCGGTTCATCCGCGCAGGCAAGGTGGCTCATCAGGTGGATTTCACCGACGTTGGCGGAGGCGCGCAAGCGCTCATAGGCATGACGAAACGCCACCGGTGTAAAACCGAGGCGGTGCATGCCGGTGTCCAGTTTCAACCAGACCCTGAGTCGCACCGGCAGCGGCACGGCGAGCAGCATGTCGAGCTGTTCGCTGCAATGAACCACCAGCTCCAGGCGATGCGCGACGACGGTGGCCATCTCAGCGGCCTCGAACATTCCCTCCATCAGTACAATGGGCCGCTGGATGCCGGCATCACGCAGCGCCACCGCCTCCTCCAGCGTTGCGACCCCGAAAGCGTCGGCTTCGTCGCCGAGGCAACGGGCAAGGGGAACCGCGCCGTGGCCGTAGCCATTGGCCTTGATCACCACGAGGATTCTGGCGCCGCCAGCGTAGCGTTTGGCCAATGCATGGTTGGAACGGAAATGGGCGAGATTAATGATGGCTTCGGTGTGGCGGCTCATGGCAAACCCGATGTTGGTTTCGGCATCACCATGCCTGGGCGGACAGTAGCTGGCGCCAATGGTGTCAGCGCGCTGGCGGCGACGCAACCGCGCCAGCGCGCGTTTTTTTCGGTCAGCAGCGCTGGTATAGTTCGCGTCCCGCTATTTTCCACCCCGATGAAGTCAGGAGACACTGCCATGAAACACAGAGGCGCCCCTATGAAGTTCGGAGATATCCTTAAGTCTGGAGATATCTATGGCCGGTGACTGGTCGACGTTCAACTGGCAAGACCCCTTTCTGCTCGAAGACCAGCTCAGCGACGAAGAACGCATGATAATGGCGAGCACGCGCCAGTACGCCCAGGACAAATTGCTGCCCCGGGTGCGTCTGGCGTTTCGCGACGAGACCACCGACCGCGACATCTTCCGTGAGATGGGCGCACTCGGCCTGCTCGGTGCCACCATCCACGGTTACGGCTGCCCCGGGGTCAGCTATACCAGTTACGGTCTGATTGCGCGGGAAGTCGAGCGCGTCGACTCCGGCTACCGCTCGATGATGAGTGTGCAGTCGAGCCTGGTGATGTACCCAATCTATACCTACGGCACCGAATCCCAGCGCGAAAAATACCTGCCCGAGCTCGCCAGTGGCGAATGGGTCGGCTGCTTCGGGCTGACGGAACCCGATCACGGCTCCGACCCCGGCGGCATGATCACGCGGGCGCGCACGGTTGACGGCGGCTACCGTCTCACCGGTACCAAGATGTGGATCAGCAATTCGCCGATCGCCGATGTGTTTGTGGTCTGGGCCAAAACCGACGACGGCGATATCCGCGGCTTCATTCTCGAAAAGGGTATGGCGGGGCTGTCGGCGCCCAAGATCGAGGGCAAGCTGGCGCTGCGCGCGTCGATCACCGGCGAGATCGTCATGGACGATGTGCTGGTGTCCGAGGATCACCTGCTGCCCAATGTCAAAGGCCTCAAAGGCCCCTTCGGCTGCCTCAGCAGCGCCCGTCTGGGAATTTCCTGGGGCGCGCTCGGCGCCGCCGAAACCTGCTGGCACACCGCCCGGCAATACGTCCTCGACCGCAAGCAGTTCAACCGGCCGCTGGCGGCGAACCAGTTGATCCAGATGAAGCTTGCGAACATGCAGACCGAGATCAGCCTGGGCCTGCTCGGCGCGCTGGCCGCGACCCGGCTGAAGGATCGCGGCCGGCTAGCGCCCGAGCTGATCTCGCTGATGAAGCGCAACAATTGCGCGAAGGCACTCGACATCGCCCGCCAGGCGCGCGACATGCTGGGCGGCAATGGCATCTCCGATGAATATCCGATCATGCGCCACCTCCTCAACCTGGAAGTCGTCAATACCTACGAGGGCACCGCCGACATTCATGCGCTGATTCTCGGCCGTGCGCAGACCGGGATCGCCGCGTTTTAAGCCACCATGAATTCCCAGCACGGCGGTCGGTGACAACCTCAGCGATCGCTTGTTTACCTGCTTGGCCAATCCGCAGCAAAGTCATCGGCGTGTGGCTTTGCGAGCCGCTTTGGTGTAAGTTTCAATGCACTTTCGCAACACCACTCACGCCAACACCACGAAACACCCTAACGAGAGGCGAATGGCCATGGCCAGCATCCGCAGCAAACTGGTGGCAGCAGCTACCCGCGCAACCTTGAAAAAGAAATTGGGGGCGAGCGGCTCGGTGACGGAGGAACGCGCGACTCTGGAAAAAATGTCGGCCATGAGTGCGCGCCGCAAGGTCGGCGAAAAAACGGTGGTCGGCGGCGTGCCCGGCGAATGGCAGATACCGAAAGTCTCCGTCGGCGACCGGGTTATTCTGTACCTGCACGGCGGTGGCTATGCGATCGGCTCCCCCGCCACCCACCGCGACATGGTGGGTGGCATCGCGGATGCGGCCCACGCACGCGCGTTTATCCTCGACTACCGTCTTGGACCCGAACACCCTTTCCCCGGCGCCGTTGAAGACGCGGTTGCCGCCTACCGCGGCCTGCTCGACCTCGGAACCAAACCCGACCACATCGTCATCGCTGGCGACTCTGCCGGCGGCGGCCTCACCGTCGCCACCCTGGTGTCCCTCAAGGAACAGGACGTGCCGCTGCCCGCGGCGGGCATCTGCATCTCTCCCTGGGTAGATCTGACGTTGTCCGGCAAATCCATGCAGACCAAAGCCGATGCCGATCCGCTACTACGGCCCGATGCGCTCAAGTGGATGGGCGATCTGTACCTGGCGGGCCAGGATCCGAAGTCCCCGCTGGCGTCGCCGCTGTTCGCGGATTTGACGGGCCTGCCGCCATTGCTAATCCATGTCGGCAGCGAAGAAGTCCTGCTCGACGACGCTCTGCGCCTGAATGAAAAGGCGAAGGCATGCGGTGTCAACGCTACGCTGGAAGTTTGGGACGGCATGATGCATGTATGGCATTTGATGGCGATGGTTGTTCCCGAGGGTAAGGCAGCCATCAAGGACATCGGCAAGTACATCACGACGCATAGTGCTGCCTGAGAACCTGGCCAAAAACCGCGAGCGGGGGGCTACTTCTGGCACGGGTGGTCACCCCGAACCTGCGTCAAATCAATCGCGGCGGTCCGCGGGTCAAGCCACGATGCGGTAACAGGGCGCGTAGATCGCTCCCGCGAGCTTCATGCGACCCTGGGCAACGAAGGATGACAGCAGAGAATCCATAGGCGCCATGATGGCAGTGTCGCCACGCAGTTCAAAATGGCCGAACTCCTCGATCGCGCGGATGCCCTCCTCCTTGACGTTGCCCGCCACCACACCGGAGAACGCCCGGCGCAGGTTCGCCGCCAACTGATGGCGCTCCTGATCGCGATGCAGTGCGAGATTTCTCATGTTGACGTGCGTCGGCGCAAACGGTTGCTGGAACTCTTGGTCGATCCTGAGGAGCCAGTTGAAATAGTAGGCGTCACCCCGGTGCTTGCGGAACTCGCGCACCTGTTGAATTCCATCCTTCATCGCTCTCGCCACCCGCACCGGATCGTCGACGATTACGCGATACAGTTGGCGCGCATCCGCACCCAGGGTCTCGCCAATAAAGTGGTCAATCTTGCTGAAATACGCGGCGCCACTGGCAGGCCCGGTAAAAATCAGCGGGTAGGGAATACCCCGGTTTTCAGGGTGCAGGAGAAGCCCCAAAATATAGAGAATCTCCTCCGCCGTACCAACACCGCCGGGGAACACCACGATGCCATGACCGAGGCGAACAAACGCCTCCAACCGCTTCTCGATATCCGGCATGATCACCAGATTATTGACGATGGGGTTGGGTGATTCGGCGGCAATAATCCCGGGTTCGGAAATGCCGAGATACTGGCCATCGTGGATACGCTGTTTGGCGTGACCGACCGCCGCCCCCTTCATTGGCCCCTTCATCGCGCCAGGTCCGCAACCGGTACAAATATCGAGACCGCGCAGCCCCAACTCATAGCCTACCGCTTTGGAATAATCGTATTCCTCGCGGCCGATGGAGTGCCCGCCCCAGCACACCACGAGGTTAGGGTCCCTGCTGGGGCGCAACACATTGGCATTGCGCAGGATATGGAATACCGCGCTGGTGACACCAGCCGTCGAGTTGAGATCAAACCTGGGGTTGTCATTGATATCCGCGCTGATATAGACCACATCGCGCAGCACCGCGAACAGGTGCTCGTTGACCCCCCTGATCATCTTGCCATCGACAAAGGCCTCGGCTGGCGCGCCCTTGACCTCCAGTTTGACCCCCCGCTCCTCCTGAATGACGCGAACTGCAAAGTCGGGATAGCGCTCAAGCAATTCCTTACCGTTGTCGAGCGTACTGCCCGCGTTGAGCACCGCCAGCGCACAATTGCGAAACAGCGTGTAAAGCTCGCTCTGACTGACGCCGGAGAGCCTGCTCACCTCGGCGCGGGACAACACGTCAAGGCCACCGGCGGGGGAGATGAAAGCATCGACGACGGGGTATGCCATGGTGTTCCTCTGGTGTTATCGGTGATTGTCGGTGATTGTCGGTGATTGCCGGGGGCCGCTATTATGGGGATGTGGATACCTCTGTGAAAGTGATGTGGATACCTCCGTGAAAGTAGCGTACGCCGTTGTCGCCAGCTGGCAAAAATTGCCTGTCAGCGTCGTTTGGAGTCTAATGCGCCTCCCTCTCTCGGAGAGGCCACCCCACCAGCGACTGAGGAAACTACCATGGCGGAAGCATACATTGTCGGTGCCCTGCGCACGGCGACCGGGCGCAAGGGCGGGCGCCTGAGCAAATTTCACCCGATTGATCTCGGTGCCATTCTGGTCGATGGGCTTATCGACCAGGTGGGCATTGATCCACAACTGACCGATGACCTCATCTTCGGCTGTGTGTCCCAGAATAGCGGCCAGGCCGGCAACGTCGCCCGCAATGTCGCGCTGTCGTCAAAACTCGGCGAGAGCGTGCCCGGCGTCACCGTCGACCGCCAATGCGGCTCCGCCCAGCAGGCCATTCACTTCGCCGCGCAGGCGGTAATGTCCGGCACCCAGGATGTGATCATCGCCGGCGGTGTCGAATCCATGAGCACCGTGCCGATGTTTTCCAACGTCGATGACGGCCTCGACAAGGGTCGCGACAAGCCCAAGGGCGCGCGCCTTGAAGAACGCTATCCCGGCATCGAATTCAGCCAGTTCATGGGCGCGGAACTGCTGGCCAAGAAATATGAACTGACCCGGCAGGAACTCGACCAGTTTGGCTACCACAGCCACATGCGGGCAGCGGCGGCGACGGCAGCGGGCATCTTCAAGAAGGAGATTCTACCCATCGAAATTACCCTTGAGAATGGCACCCTGCTGATCCACGATACCGATGAAGGCATTCGCCCCAACTCCTCGCTGGAAGCCATGGCCACGCTGCAACCGCTCGCCCCGGGCGGCATCGTCACCGCCGGCAACGCCAGCCAGATCAGCGATGGCGCGGCGGCCGTAATGATCGCCAATGAAAAAGCCGTCAAGCAATACGGCCTCAAACCCCGCGCGCGCATCCACGCGATGGCCGTAGTGGGCTCGGATCCGGTCATCATGCTCGAAGGCCCGATCCCGGCGACGCAAAAAGTGCTCGCCACTGCCGGGCTTACCATCGACGACATCGACCTCTACGAAGTGAACGAGGCCTTCGGCCCGGTACCCCTGGCCTGGGC
>JBPPNE010000080.1:0-3261 GCA_051306415.1 Porticoccaceae bacterium | reverse complement strand
AAGGAGGATGTCCAGGCCTTCGTCAAGCAGGCGATGGCGGCGCCCGCCCGCTCCGGCGCGGCGATTCCGTCCGTACCGCCCATCGACTTCAGTCAGTTCGGCGCCATCGAAACCCTGGCAATGACCAAGGTCCAGAAGCTGACTGCCATCAACATGCACCGCAGCTGGCTCAACGTTCCCCATGTCACCCAGTTCGACGATGCCGATATCACCGAGCTAGAAGCGTTTCGCGGCGGGCTGAAAACAGAGGCCGAGCGCCGTGGTGTCAAGCTTACGCCGCTGCCTTTTTTGCTCAAAGCCTGCGCGGCGGCGCTGGCGGACAACCCCGAGTTCAATCGCTCGCTGCACCCGGATGGCGGGCAATTCATCCAGAAGCAGTACATCCACATCGGCATGGCGGTGGATACGCCGCGCGGCCTGCTGGTACCGGTGATTCGCGACGTCGACAAGAAAGGGCTTTGGCAGTTGGCGGAGGAGGCGGGCTTGCTCGCCGCCAAGGCGCGGGACGGCAAGCTGGCGCCGAGCGACATGCAGGGCGCCTGTTTCACCATCAGCAGCTTGGGCGCCCAGGGCGGCAACGGTTTCACCCCCATCGTGAATACCCCGGAAGTGGGCATTCTCGGGGTATCGCGGGCGGCGATCCGGCCGGTGTGGATAGATGGCGAATTCCGGCCACGGCAATTGCTACCCCTGAGCCTGTCCTATGATCACCGCGCCGTTAACGGCGCCGACGGCGGCCGCTTCCTGACCTATCTGGTGGCGGTACTCGGCGATATCCGTCGCCTGCTGCTGTAGGCGCCAGCGCCGAGTAAACCGGCTATAGTTTCGACGGTAGTTTCGACGGTAGTTGACCAGATATTTCCGGGCGGCGCATGGGTGGTGGGAGGGGGCGCTAGCCGAGCTTGATCCTCGCTTGCATTCGTCATCGCACCGGCGCCATCTGAACACCATCCAATGATTATTGCGGAGGCCAGACCATGAAGACTTTTGACAAGCTGTACATCGACGGCGCCTGGGTCAGTCCGGACGGCAAGGATTTTCTCGAGGTCATCAATTCCTCCACCGAAGCGGTGATGGGCAAAATTCCCGCGGGCAGCGCCGTTGATGCGGACCGCGCCGTGACGGTGGCCAGCAGGGCGTTCAAGACCTGGAGCCTGACATCGCCCGGCGAGCGCCGGCAGTACCTGGTCAAACTGGCCGACGCCCTGACCGCGCGCCAGGATGAGCTCGGCGAGATCATGGCGGGCGAGGTGGGCATGCCCATCTCGATGGCGAAGGTCATCCAGGCCGGCCTACCCATCGTCAGCTTGCGAAACTACGCCAAGTTGCTGGAGGACTACCCCTTTGTCGAGGTCATTGGCAATTCGGAAGTGGTGAAGGAGCCCATCGGCGTCGTCGCCTGCATCACGCCGTGGAATTTCCCATTGCATCAGGCGATGGCCAAGGTCGGCGCGGCGCTGGCGGCGGGCTGCACCGTGGTGCTGAAGCCCAGCGAGGTCGCCCCGCTGAACGCGTTCATCTTTGCCGAGGTGGTGGATCAGATCGGTCTGCCCGCCGGCGTGTTCAATCTGGTGTCCGGCGTTGGCGCGGTGGTCGGCGAAGCCCTGGCCAGCCATCCGAAAGTGGATATGGTTTCGTTCACCGGCTCGACCCGCGCCGGCAAGCGCGTCGCTGAGCTCGCCGCCGCGACGGTCAAGAAGGTCGCCCTCGAACTGGGGGGGAAATCCGCGTCCATCGTCCTCAATGACGCCGATTTTGCCGAGGCGGTGAAGGGTTCGGTGAACTCCTGCTATTTCAACAGCGGCCAGACCTGCGCTGCCCACACGCGCCTGCTGGTGCCGGAGTCCCGCTACGAAGAAGCCGCCAGAATCGCGGTGCAGACGGCCGAGAGCTTTTCCTGCGGCGATGCGATGGACCCGAAGATGAAGCTGGGGCCGGTGATCTCGGAAATCCAGCGCGAGCGAGTGCGCGGCTACATCAAGAAGGGTATCGAAGAGGGCGCCGAGCTGTTGACCGGTGGCCCCGATGCGCCGGCAACTCTGCCGCGGGGATACTTTGTCCAGCCGACGGTGTTTGGTCGCGTCGATCCCCACTCCACCATTGCCCAGGAGGAGATCTTTGGCCCCGTGCTGAGCATCATCACCTACCGGGATGAGGCGGAGGCGATCGATATCGCCAACGATTCGCCCTATGGCCTGTCGAGCGGTATCTGGTCCAAGGACGTTGACCACGCCAAGCAGTTGGCGCGCCAGTTGCGCACCGGGCAGGTCATCATCAACGGCGGCGAGTTCAACATGATGGCGCCCTTTGGCGGCTTCAAGCAGTCCGGCAGCGGTCGCGAACACGGCCGTTACGGCCTTGAGGAATACCTGCAAGCCAAGAATCTGCAACTGTGATTGCGCACCCACCATGACCCTTTCAGGAGCATTACCGTGAAGAACATGTCCCCGTTGTTTGCTGCCTTGGCTGCTTGGCTGTTGCCCACCATCGCCATTGCCCACACCGGCGCCGGTGTGGAGACCGGGTGGTGGTCGGGGTTTGCGCATCCATTTGCCGGCGCCGATCATGTGCTGGCGATGGTCGCCGTCGGACTCTGGGCCGCCCAGCTCGGTGGGCGGGCAACTTGGTGGGTGCCGGGCGCCTTTGTCGCTGCGATGATGCTCGGTGGCGCGCTGGCAGTTGTGGGGGTTACCATGCCCTGGGTTGAACAGGGCATTGCCGCCTCGGTGCTGGTGCTCGGCCTGCTGATCGCCACCCGCCGGCGACTGCCATTGCTGGCCAGCACACTGCTGGTGGGTGGGTTCGCGCTCTTTCACGGCCACGCCCACGGCGCCGAAATGCCTATCGCGCTGAGTGCTCTTACCTACGTCGCGGGTTTTGCGCTGGCCACCGCCCTGTTGCACGGCGGCGGTATCGCGCTGGCGCTGGTGTTGCGACGGCCGCGCGTGATGAGATTGGTCGGCGTCATGGTGGCGGCAGGCGGCGCGGTAATGGCGCTGTCCTAGCGGGTTGTCAAAAACTGTTGCGACGACGGTCGGGGGCGTTGAGCGCAGTGGCCAAAGACCAGCCAGGGGTCGGCCGGGAAGCAAGCCGCCGCCGGAAACGAACCGAATACACGCCCTTGCAAGGATTCAGTAGCCCGTCAGGCCCCGGTTCACGTTCTCCGTCGAGAGGCATAAACTCAGAGACGCCCATGAAGGCGCCTTTTGTCCGCGCTGGCCGGAGGCCGGGGAGTGGAGTTAAAGTCCGAGCCGATGTGGA
>JBPPNE010000079.1:0-36209 GCA_051306415.1 Porticoccaceae bacterium | reverse complement strand
GCACCGTCGCGGTTTACTCCGATGCCGACCGCCACGCGCTCCATGTCGCCATGGCCGATGAAGCTATCCACATCGGCCCGGCACCGGCGCGGGAATCCTATCTGGTCGGCGCCAACATCATCGCCGCGGCGCGCAAGACCGGCGCTCAAGCGATCCACCCCGGCTATGGCTTCCTGTCCGAGAACGCGGCCTTCCGCCAGCTTTGCGACGCCAGCGATATCGTTTTTATCGGCCCGCCGGTTGGCGCCATCGAGGCCATGGGCTCGAAATCCGCCGCCAAGCGGATCATGGAAACGGCCGGCGTGCCGCTGGTGCCCGGCTACCACGGCGACGACCAGGATCCGGCGGTGCTGAAGCGCGCCGCCGAAGCCATGGGCTACCCGGTGCTGCTGAAAGCCGCTGCCGGTGGCGGTGGCAAGGGCATGCGCCAGGTGTGGCGCGGCGAGGAGTTCGCGGAGGCGCTCGCCGCCGCCAAGCGCGAGGCGATGAATGGCTTCGGCAACGACGCCATGCTGGTCGAGAAATACCTGACGCAGCCGCGCCATGTCGAAATCCAGGTATTTTTTGATCGCCACGGCAATGGTGTCTATCTGTTCGAGCGCGACTGCTCGGTGCAGCGCCGCCATCAGAAGATCATCGAGGAAGCGCCAGCGCCAGGCCTCTCCGACATCGTGCGCGCGCAGATGGGCGAAGCCGCGGTGACCGCCGCCCGCGCCATCGGCTACGAGGGTGCCGGCACCGTCGAATTCCTGCTCGATTGGGACGACGCCTTTTATTTCATGGAAATGAACACGCGCTTGCAGGTGGAGCACCCGGTCACCGAGATGATCACCGGCCAGGATCTGGTGGAGTGGCAACTGCGGGTCGCCGCCGGTGAACCACTGCCCCTAAACCAGCAGCAACTGCGCATCAACGGTCACGCCTTCGAGGCGCGCATCTACGCCGAGGATCCCGCCAACGACTTCCTGCCGGTGACGGGCACCCTGTCGTTCCTGCAACCGCCCGCCGAGAGCGTCCATGTGCGCGTCGATACCGGCGTGTTGCAGGGCGACGAGGTCAGCACTTTTTACGACCCCATGATCGCCAAGCTCATCGTCTGGGACGAAAGCCGCGAGCGCGCCCTCGACCGCCTCGCGCTGGCGTTGCGCGAATATCGCATCAGCGGCATGACCACCAATGTGGAATTTCTCTACAACCTCGCCACCTGCGCGCCGTTTCGCGCGGCCGACCTCGACACCGGCTTCATTGAGCGCCACCGCGCGCTGATTTTCCGCGCCGCAACGCAGGATCTTCGGCAAAACCTGTCGCTCGCCGTGCTCCATGTGCTGCTGGAACGGGAACAACTCGCGTGCGTACAACGCGGCCAGAGCTCCGATCCCTGGTCACCTTGGCACGCTGTCAACGGTTGGCGCTGCAACGAGGCCCGGGTACAGACCTTGCGGCTGCGACTGGATGGCGAGGAGCACGCTGTTGAAGTCGAGGAAAAAACCACCGCTGCCGGCGGGCGACACTATGTGTTCACCACCGCTGCCGGCAGCGCCGTGGTCGCGGGCGCCCTCGACCAGCCCCACGATCAGTCTCGCGACCAGGGCGAGTTGACCGCCGTTATCGATGGCCACCGGCTGCGCGCCACCGTGGTCGCACATGATGGTCATTACAGCCTGTTCACCGACGCCGGCGCAGCGCAGTTTGCCGTCATCAAACCCGACACCGGCGATGCCGATGGCGATCACGCCGATGCGGGGCTGACCGCACCAATGACCGGCACCATCGTCGCCCATGCCGTCGCCGCGGGTGCGCTGGTAGAAAAAGGCGCGGCGATGATCATCATGGAAGCCATGAAGATGGAGCACACCATTCGCGCACCGGCCAACGGCACCGTGGTGGAGTTTTTCTGTCAGCCCGGCGACCTCGTCAACGGCGGCGCCGAACTGCTGCGCTTTGAGGCTGCCGACAGTTAAAGGACACTCTGAACAACCAGATGCCGTCCATAGTTCGGCCCTTCGACAGGCTTCCAGGAATTTATAGAAGTGCCCATGAGCTAAGGTTGCCGATGAGCCCGCAACGGTGAGCGCAATCGATAGCAAAACCGTTCATCGGCTACCGCTGCCCTTTGTCGGCGACCGCTGCCCTGGGACCACACCGCACCGATAAGGCGGCGTTACCCTCCTCAATAACATCAACACCCTGCTCAGGAATAGACCGCAATGGAATTCATGGATCTGCTGAAAATGATTGTCGACCGCGACGGCTCCGACCTCTACCTCTCCGCCGGCGCGCCGCCAAGCATGAAAATCCATGGCAAATTGACCGCTGTCAGCGAACACCGCTACGGCCAGGGCGAGGTCAAGGCCATGGCCTACGCAATCATGGATGCGGACCAGATCCGGGAGTTTGAAAGCAAGCCGGAAATGAATCTCGCCATTTCCGAATCCAACATTGGTCGCTTTCGGGTCAATATCTTCAAGCAACGCAGTGAAGTCGCGATGGTGATTCGCACCATCAAGACTGAGATCCCCCACTTCACCAGCCTCGGGTTGCCCAACATCCTGCCCAAGCTGGTGATGCAGAAGCGCGGCCTGATCCTTTTCGTCGGTGGCACCGGCTCGGGCAAGTCCACTTCGCTGGCGTCCTTGGTTGACCACCGCAACACCCATACCTCTGGCCATATCATCACCATCGAAGACCCCATCGAATTTGTCCATCAGCACAAGATGAGCATCGTCAACCAGCGCGAAGTGGGGCTTGATACCGACTCCTACGAGGACGCGCTGAAAAACACCCTACGGCAGGCACCGGACGTAATCCTGATCGGCGAAATCCGCAGCCGCGAAACAATGGAACACGCCATCGCCTTCGCCGAGACCGGCCACCTGTGCCTGTCCACGCTGCACGCCAACAACGCCAACCAGGCCCTCGACCGCATCATCAACTTCTTCCCAGAGGACCGCCACAAACAACTGTTTCTCGATCTCTCCCTCAACATGCGTGGCATCATTTCCCAACGCCTGATTCCGACCGTCGACAACAAGCGCGCCGCCGCCATCGAAATTCTCCTCGGCACACCGCGCGTATGCGATCTGATCAAGAATGGCAAGGTCGATGAAATCAAGGAGGTGATGACGAAATCCGAAACCCAGGGCATGCAGACCTTCGACTCCGCGCTGTTCAAACTCTACAACGAGGGCAAAATCACGCTGGAAGAAGCCCTCAGCAACGCCGATTCACGCAACAACCTGCGCCTGCGCATTCAGCTCAAGGACGACAACCGGACAGTGCCCGCTGCCGACAATCAAGCTGCCGAGGACAATGCCCAAGCCGCTAGCATCCCCACAACCACAGAGCCCGCAGGCGATCAGCCCAGTGCAAGCCCGCCGCTCAGCCTCAGCCTCGAACCTCTGCCCGAGGAAGTGGACGAGGCGGCAAATACCAACTTCCATCACCTCAACGCCAAACTCCGAGCACCTTTGCAAAGCGCCGGCTGATTTGTCCCAGCGCGGCCTGTAATTGCCTTTCCGATGGGCGGTGGCGTTGCCATCGTCCACCGGACGCGCGCTATCGTCATGCGCGCCGGCTCGGCCAGCAACCTGGCCAGCTCCATCTGCTCAACCGTCACCGGCTTGTTGCCAACGCCGTTGAGCGACCCGCGTTCACTCAAGACACAGCTGCTCAAACTCGCCTTGGGGATGCCCAGCACCTCGGCCGTTACCGCTGCTGCCTGTCCCGCCTTGACCACCGACGCCTGGCGTCACGCGTCGTACCCCGCAGCCCAGACTGGCTTCCATCTCGACACAGTGCTCGCCGACAATCCTTTGGCCTCTGGACCGATCAGCACATTCAAAGCCTCGCTGATCTCTCCACGGGAAAGACCCTTCAGGTGCCACCCGGGCAGCGCCGCTTCTAGCGATCCTGTCTTCCTGATAGACGGCGGCATCCGTGCTGATCGAAAGGTGACAGGCTTTCCCGTGCGGGAGCTAACCTTCGGAATCGGTACTGTCACTGGTCCAATGCCCGTCTGGATAGCTCGTTCAGGTTGATGTCCACTGCGAACCACACCCGCTTTGCGGTCGTCCGTCTTCACGTACTCGTGCTGCTCCAGAAACGTCGCAGCTCAGGCTTGATTGGATCAACTGCGGCGCACCGCGCCGCAGTTGATCTGACAGCACATCGCAGGGTGTCTCTCGACCTGCAAGCTCAACAACGTTATTCTTCGTCATGGTGGCGTATCTCCAATGGGTGATCGTTGGTGTGGTAACTACTCATCAACCAGATACGCCGTTTTTTCAACTTCCCTCAAACACTACGCCCAACCCTACCTCTCTCCAGTTAACGCCGGCGCGAAAACATGCGGCGTCAACACATCAAAGAGCCAAGGTAACGATAAATGGATTCCTTACGCATCTGGTCCTGGCTGTTTCAGATTATCTACATCGGCATCATGATCGTCCTCGGCTATCGGGGCATGCGGATCGTAAAGGGCGGCGACGATTTCGCCACCGCGCGCGGTGGTTACGGTTTGCTATTTCTAGCGTTTGCAATGACCGCTACTACCGCCTCCGGCGCCACCTTCCTGGGCATTCCGGGACTTGGCTACCTCTATGGCCTACCTGCATTGAGCTATGCACTACTGTACCCGTTTGCCGTCTACATCGGCGTCTGGCTATGTTTCAAACAGGTACAGAAAGCGGGGCATTCCTTCAGCAATCGGTCGATACCGGAGTTCATGGGCGACCGCTACCAATCTGACGTCCTGCGGATTATTGTCGCGCTGTTTTCCATTGTGCTGATATTTTACGTCGCGGCGCAATTGCTCGCCGGTCTGGTCATGTTTGAACAGATGCTCGGCCTCAATGCAATTTGGGCATTGGTGGTGACTACCCTCGCGTTGCTGGTCTATGTCGTCATGGGCGGCGCCCATGCGGACATCCTGACCGACGGCGTTCAGGGCGCGACGATGTTGGTGCTGGCAGTGATGGTGATAGCAATGTTCGCACTTGGCACTGGCGTCGAAGGCGGCTTTGACGGCATGCTCGCCCGGCTTGAGCAACTGGATCCAAAAACCGTCGGCTTTCTCTACGAAGGCTCGACCATCTTCGATTCATACTGGGACTTCACGGCCATATTTCTGGCACACCTGTCTCTCGGCATGCTGCCCCATATCGGTAACAAAATTTGGGCTTTGAAAGACGGTATTGGCAGAACCAAGTTCCTGTTGATCTGCCTGCTCCTGGGTGTCATTTTATCGGCGATGGCCTGCGGCGGCGTATTGGCCCGTGCAGTTCTCGGCGACACCCTGATGACCGTACCGGGAGACCCCAACCAAGCCATTCCCCTACTTTTCATCGAGCTATTCCCAACCTGGATAGCGGCATTGCTTGGCGTAGCCATCCTGGCCGCGATCATGTCGACTGCCGATGGGCTGGTGATTTCCCTCTCCCAGGTGTTCGCCAACGACATCTACCGCCGGTCGCTGGTGAAACTCCTGCACAGCGAGGCAACCGACGCCGACATTGACCGCAATGTTCTCAGCATCAGCCGCTGGTCCGTTATCGTCGTGCTGGTGGGGGCAGCGCTACTCGCATGGGAGTCGATCGGCCAGAACATCGCCTTGATGGTGTGGGCCGGCCTCGGAGGCATGATGGCGGCCCTGGCCGGTCCGCTGATTCTCGGCGTGTTCTGGCGAGGCGTAACCAAACAGGGTGCGATCTGGGGATTCATTATCGGCGCCATCTCTTTCACTGCACTGCGCGAAGCCTGGTTTCCTGGCGGCACCGTGGATGGTGGTCTGGTTCAGCAAGTCTTGTTCTGGGTGGACAGTCAAGCGAACAATCCATTCGCTTGCGCAACTCTAGGCGAGGCGATCTCCATAGCGACTACCATGGTAGTGTCTTGGATGACACCCTCGCTACCCAAAGCACATTTGGATGTGATCTTCGGCGCTGAAGCATCTCAATAGAATGCACGCCCACAGGAGTAGCGATCCAGCGTTACCGCCGGGCATTACGGGCGCAAACCTGAGCGCCGAGGATAACTTGTAAAACGGTTGGTGATGTGTAAAACGGGAAGGGATTTATCGCGCGTCAGTCTTTAGTTTTGGTGGGCCGTGCTGGATTCGAACCAGCGACCAATTGGTTAAAAGCCAACTGCTCTACCAACTGAGCTAACGGCCCAAAGAGGCGCATATCTTACTGGCCAATAACAAAACGTCAAGGACTAGAAGTAGATTCCGCATCACAATGCTTGAACTGGCCGTCAGCCGTAACGAGTCGGATCCGGAATACCGGCACGCTGGAAGCCCTGCGCCCGAAGTCGACAGCTGTCACATCGACCGCAGGCCAGCCCGGTAGCGGTCGCCTGGTAGCAGGACACTGTCAGGCCGTAATCAACCCCCAGCCCAACGCCGCGCCGAATAATTTCCGCCTTAGTCATCGCGATTAACGGAGCGTGCACCCGCAGTCTCTGCCCCTCTACGCCAGCCCGGGTGGCGAGATTGGCGAGCCCTTCAAAAGCATCAACGAATTCTGGGCGACAGTCTGGATAACCCGAATAATCCATCGCGTTGACGCCGATAAATAGATCGCGCGCCCCCAGCACTTCGGCCCAACCCAACGCAATTGCAAGAAAAATAGTGTTGCGTGCCGGCACATAGGTTACCGGGATAGCAGTGGTTTCTGCCTCCGGCACCGCAATCGCGTCGTCGGTCAACGCAGAACCGCCGATGGCACGCAGGTCCAGACGGACAACCTTGTGGCTTTTCCCACCCAGAGCCGCGCTCAGGCGGCAAGCCGCGTCTAGTTCCACACGGTGGCGTTGACCATAGTCAAAACTCAGGGTATGGCACTGGAATCCCTGACGGTGCGCCATGGCAAGAACCGTGGCGGAATCAAGCCCGCCCGATAGCAGCACTACGGCCTCGGTAACACCCATTTGACACGCCCTCTCTGATAGTTTGAGTGACAGTCAATGTCCCGCAACATCACCCCAAAGCTGCTTGTGGAGTTGGAGTTGGAAGCGGACCGGCAAGTGGTCTGCAAGAATCCACTCAGCAAGTTGCTGCGCCGCAAGCTGGCCGTGACTGGGCGAAAATAACAATTCGATCTCCCTGTCCGACAACCTGAATTCATCGATTTTCATCCGCGCCCATTCATAATCGTTACGATCACAGATGACAAATTTGACTTCGTCATCACGCTTCAACAGCGGTATGTTTTCCCAGCGGTTGCGTCCAACTTCACCCGAACCCGGTGTTTTCAGATCGAGAATCACCGCTACGCGCGAATCAACTTCATCGATGGGCAACGCACCGCTGGTTTCCAGCGAGACTCGATAGCCTTGATCGCACAAATGGGTTAGCAGCTGACGACAATCCGGCTGCGCCAAGGGCTCACCGCCGGTGACAGTCACATAACGGGGCTTGTAACTGGCGACGCGCTCCAGGATCGGCAGTAAGGGCAATTTCTCACCCCCGTAAAAAGCGTACTCAGTATCGCAATAGCGACATCTCAGCGGGCAGCCAGTAAGCCGTATGAAGACAGTCGGCAAACCAGTCGTGCTGGTTTCGCCCTGAAGGGAGAAAAAAATTTCGGTAATCCGCAGGCTGGCACCAAACATGGACTCGGTCATTCGCCTAGGGTCGCGCAGTTAACAGGAATGAGCAAGGACGAGAAACCAACAAACCGCAGTAGGTCAGAAGTTTTGACGCAGATAGTCTTTGGCTAGCCGTGCAGGTGCGCCAGTCCCCCCAGCCACTTTAGTTAACTGGGCTTTTGCTCGCTTGTCTCCCAGTAGGTGGTAAACCTTGCCGAGCTTGAAACCGGCATCCTCGGCCTTGCGGTCGTTGGGGTATTTCTCTACAACGATGGCAAACTCCTTGCGCGCCGAGTCAAGTTGATTTTCAAGCATGGAAATTTCGCCGAGCCAGTAATGCGCATTGGCGGCATAGCTACCATCGGGATAACCCGCAATATATTGGCGAAATTTGCTTTCCGCCTCATCAATTCTTCGATTCTTGAGTAGAGCGTAAGCCGCGCTGTACTGCTGGTATTGGGGGTCTGCGTCCCCCGCCGCGCTGCTCGACTCCGCGCTCGCCGAATTCACTCCTCCGGCCATGCCGCTGGTATCGGTTGCATCGATTGGCGGAGCCTCACCTTGGCCGGTATCACCAGCGGACTCGAGATTCTGGCCACGAGGATCACCGGCGTTTGAAGTGCCAGTGGAACCCGTAATGCGGCTATCCAAATTTTGATAATCGTCCAGCTGACGTTTCTTGAGTAGGCGAATTTCGTTAGCCTGCTCTTCGACGATACCGCGCAGTTCGCGCACTTCGTCTTGCAGTTGCTGAACTTGGGAAAAAAGACCTTGCCCGGGAGGTTGACTAGCAGTGGAGCCGACAGGGCCATCACCGGGATAGGGCGTCAGAGACTCACTGGCACTGGGCTGCGATGGTGTGCGGTTATCGATATCGACAACGGGTGCGGCAGCAATCACTGCGGAAGACCAAGCCGTAATAAAAAGCGGGAAGAGTACGGCGAAGAAGTAGCGCATAGCGGTAGTAAAAGTTCAACGGGCCGGCAGCCGAAGTGGCGATCCGACCCGTTGAAACCGTGTTACTTCAATTCCACCCGGCGGTTCATAGCCCATGCAGATTCGTTGCTCTCGGCAACTGCGGGGCTTTCCTCGCCATAGCTGATGACTTCAATAATCGAGCCATCAACACCCTGGGACATCAGGAATTCCTTGACGGCATTCGCACGCCGCTCACCCAAGGCAATGTTGTACTCGCGGGTCCCGCGCTCATCGGCATGGCCTTCGAGACGGATGTTCACCGGCTTGGCCTTAAGGCGCTCAGCATGCATGCTCAACGCAGCAGTGGCTTCGGGCTTCAGGGTCGCCTTGTCGAAATCGAAGTAGAATACGGTATCGATTCCGCCAGCATCATACGCGGTGCCACTAGCACCATCATCGGATATCGCGCCGGTAGCCACACCATCGGAGACACCCGTTGAGGTAGTCGATTCCGGCGCAGCCGAATCACTTGAACAAGCACCAACTAGCATGGCAAAAAACGTCACCAACAAGCCGGTTTTTAGTGTTTTTACATTCATTGTCATCTCCTTTGTGAGCTCCCTCGGTTTAAGCATGGTTTAAACCGAGGCTACTTTAACTGATTCCTTGGGTGTTCGCCATAGATTCGGGTTACGGTTTTTTAAACGAACCAAGAAACGGGGACCATGCAGGTTCGCGGACATCGCCTTGTCGTACCGGCAGGAAAAACTTGACGCGGCTATCCAGCGACACCGCCGCGAGCACGCCTTTTCCAGCGCGCTTGGTCGCATAAATCATCATCGCGCCATTGGGCGCAATGGTGGGCGATTCATCGAGCGATGTGTTCGTCAAGATACGCAAGTCCCCGGTCAACATATCCTGAGAAGCGATGCTGAACACGCCGTCGCGGCGATGGACTAACACCAGAGTTCGACCATCGGGAGATAGCTGCGACCGGGAGTTGTAGGATCCTGAAAACGTCATACGCTTCAGTTGCCCACCGGCCAGCGTAAGCTGATAAATCTGCGGGCCGCCGCCCCTATCGGAGGTAAACAGTATCGACTTGCCATCGGGCGCCCAGGTCGGTTCCGTATCAATGGCGAAATGGTTGGTGAGCCGGGTCAGCGCCTTGGTCGTCAAATCAAAGGTGTAGACCTCGGGGTTACCATCCTTGGATAGCACGATTGCCAACCGGCGACCATCCGGAGACCAGGACGGCGCTCCATTCAGGCCTCTGAAATTCGTCAGCTGTTGGCGCTTGGCGTCGACGAGACGCTGGCGAAAAATCGCCGGCCGCCCGGTTTCGAAGGATACATACGCGATTTCCTGGCCATCCGGCGACCAGGTCGGCGACATCAGCGGCTTATTTGACTCCAGCATCAGGCGCTCGCGCGCACCGTCGGCGTCGGAAATCAGCAGGCGGTAGATCTGTTTGCGGTTCGGCGCAGGCACCGCGGTGACGTAGGCGAGCCGGGTAGAAAAAACCCCGCGAATACCGGTCACCGCCTCATACACTTTGTCGCTGATATAGTGGGCAATGTCGCGCAGAGTCTTCACTTCGCCAGGCACGATTTCGGTGAAAAGCTTTTTTTCACCATTGACATTCAGCAAACTGAAAGTGGCCGCGAGGCGGTTGCCCGGTTGAGGCACAATCTGGCCGACGACCAGATATTCGGCACCGAGAATACGCCAATCCCGATAATAGACTTCTTCCGCCGCGCGGGGGAAGGAAAGCATATTGACCCGGGGGATTGGCGCGAACAGGCCACTGCGCTCGAGGTCGGCCGAGACGATGGCGCTAATATCCTCGGGCAGAGTGCCACTGGCGAGCTGGATCGGCGCTACCGCGATCGTCGTGGGGTTGTCTTTGCCCTGAGTTACTTCAATAGCGAGCTCGGCCATTGCTGGCGCTGACATCAGCAACAGAGAAAAAGCCACTCGAAAAAAAATCCGTTGAATCACCTGACACCTCGCGATTGGGTCCATTTCATAGCCTTAAATCCTGCGCCTTGAAAATCAGCTTAAATTTGCGAAACCTCTTGCTGAACACGCTTTCAGGCAACTCCTGCAGCCTGTCAAAACGCTCTACCTTGCGTACCGCCAACTCAGCAGAGCGGTCAAATGCGGCATCACCACTCGATGTTATAACGGCGACGCTGACGACCTGACCATTGCGCAACAATTGTATCGATAGCTCGACCGACATGCCGTTGCGTGCACTGAGAGGACGGCTCCAGTTACGCTCCATCTGCTCGCGAATGTAATCACTGTAGCTTTGCACATCGGCATTGGCCTCCTCATCAGCCTGGGCCTGGGCCTCAGCCTCTTCCCTTTCCAGCGCATCGGCGATTTCCTGCTCGCGCTTGCGCTTGTCGTCCGCGGCTTTTTTCGCAGCCTCTTGCTTGCGTTTCTCGTCCTGCTTGCGCTTTTCTTCTTCTTTTTTAGTTTCCTCTTTTTTAGCCTGCTCTTCCTTCTTGCGCTTTTCCTCGTCCTGCTGCCGCTTTTGTTCGAGTTCCAGCTTTTTCTTTTGCTCTACGACCTGCTTCTGCTTGAGCTCTTGCTCTCGTTTCTTCTCAAGCTGCTTTTTTTGCTCCTCCTGCTGCTTCTCGGCGACATCCTCGCGGGGCGGATCGAGACGCTTGTCCTCTGCCGGTGGTGGCTTCACGGCAGGCTTCGTCGCCCGCTTGCTCTTCGAAGTCTCCGCCATCAGGGTGGCATGAATATAATTGGGTTTGATCAAATCCGGCTTGTGCCGAGGCACCCAACCGATAATCAGCAGGGCGAGCAACAGGCCGTGCAAGATCAAGCTGGCGAGTATTGCCCAACCATAACCGGACGATTTCCCCATGGAGTACTAGCGACTCCCGCTCGGCGGCTCCGTCACCAAACCGACGCCGGCCACTCCGGCGCCCTGCAGGGCGGCCATCAGCTTGACCACCTCGCCATAATCAACACCTTTATCGCCCCAAATCAGTACTGGCGTCTTGGGTTTAGCAGTGATTACCTTGGCGACGGTGGCAACGATTTTGTCGACAGCCTGCTGCTGGTTTCCGCCACCACCCAAGTCCATGTAGAAGCTGCCATCCGCTTTGATGGAGACCAGGATAGGCTCGTCTTTTTCTTCCAGAGGCTTCGATGGTGCCTGCGGCAAATCGACTTTGACCCCTTGCGTCAACATGGGCGCAGTGACCATGAACACGATCAGTAGCACCAGCATCACATCGATGTAGGGCACCACATTGATGTCGGCGACCAGCTTGCGTTTTTTACTCGGCATGGGCGTCAGGCGTTGTGAACGCGGCGGTGGAGGATACTTGAAAACTCGGCAGCAAAGGTCTCGTAGCTGCTATACAGCCCGTCAGCGTGGGCGGAGAATCTGTTATACGCGAGGACGGCTGGAATGGCGGCAAACAGCCCCATCGCGGTTGCGATCAACGCCTCCGAGATACCTGGCGCCACCGTTGCCAACGTCGCCTGCTGTACCGCCGCGAGACCGCGAAAGGAGTGCATGATCCCCCACACGGTGCCGAACAAGCCGATGTACGGACTCACGGATGCGACACTGGCGAGGAACGGCAAATGGGCGTTGAGTTTTTCCTCCTCTCGCGACAGCGCCACGCGCATCGCGCGCTCGGTGCCTTCCATGACCGAATCCGGATCGGCGCTACCCTGCTGGGTGAGGCGGTTGAACTCTCGGAATCCGGCGCGGAACAGGCTCTCCACGCCATTGAGGGTTGATTTACTGCTTGCACGCGCCGCGCCGCTGCGAAACAACTCATTGAGATCAACCCCTGACCAAAACACACTTTCGAAGCTGCGCAGCGCTTGACCAGCTTCGCGCAAATACAGTCCCCGCTGGACGATCATCACCCAGGACACCACCGAGGCTGCAAAAAGCAGCAGCATGACCAGCTGCACCGGTAGCGTGGCACCGACGATAAGCGCCCACAGGGAAAGCTGCTCGGTCACTCGTACCTCCGGGTATCAGGATTGAAAAACTGTTTCTATCATCAACTTGGGCATGGCAACCGGGCGCATCGTCGTGCGATCCACACAGGCCACTTTAACCTGTCCTGTGCACAGTACGTCACTGCCACGACGAACCGTTTGATCAACAACGAAGAAAGCCCGGCCGTAATCAGAACCTCTGGCTGTTGCCACGATCTGGTCATCCAGGCGCGCCGGTTTCTTGTAACTTGCGGACAGTGAATGTACCACAAATATGCGCGTTTCACCCCAAAAAGCCGGGTGATCGAAGCCGTAACTGCGCAGCCATTCGGAGCGGGCGCGCTCCATGTATTTGAAATAATTAACGTAGTAGACGATGCCTTGGGTATCGGTATCCTCAATATAAACCCGGATCGGCAATTCAAATGTCGTCATTGCGCATCCTGTTGCAGCGGACACTATCGCTGGCGTTATCTCGGCTCAAGCAATCCCGGTTTTGGTAGACATCATAACTCCGGAAGATCCGGTTGCCGCACCGCCTGCTGGGGGGCCTTGAGGCCAAAGTGTTCATAAGCCTGGCGTGTCGCCATCCGTCCACGAGAGGTACGCATCAGGTATCCCTGTTGAATCAGATAGGGTTCGAGCACATCCTCGATGGTGCCCCGCTCCTCACTGATGGCAGCGGCGAGGCTGTCGACACCGACCGGGCCGCCATCGAACTTGTCGATGATGGCCAGCAACAGGCGCCGATCCATATGGTCGAAACCGAGCTGATCGACGTTGAGCAAATTGAGGGCGCCATCGGCGACGCCGGCGGTAATTCTGCCGTCCGCCTTGATTTGGGCGTAATCCCTCACTCGCCGCAGCAGACGATTGGCAATGCGTGGCGTACCACGGGCGCGACGGGCAATCTCCGCCGCACCCTCGGCTTCGATTTCAACACCGAGAATGCCGGCGGATCGGTTGACAATGGCACAGAGCTCGGAGACTGAATAGAACTCGAGCCGTTGCACGATCCCGAAGCGGTCGCGCAGCGGAGAAGTCAACAGACCGGCTCGAGTGGTGGCTCCCACCAGAGTGAATGCCGGCAAATCGAGTTTGATGGAACGCGCAGACGGCCCTTCTCCGATCATGATATCGAGCTGGAAGTCTTCCATCGCGGGATAGAGAATCTCCTCGACGACGGGGCTGAGGCGATGGATCTCGTCGATAAACAGCACATCCCCAGGCTCGAGGTTGGTGAGCAGGGCGGCGAGGTCGCCGGCTCTTTCGAGCACCGGGCCTGACGTGCTTTTCAGACCAACCGCCATCTCGCGGGCAATGATCTGGGCAAGGGTAGTTTTGCCGAGGCCCGGGGGGCCGAACAACAGCGTGTGATCCAGGGGTTCACCACGTTGGCGGGACGCCCGAATAAAAATGTCCATCTGCTCGCGCACCGCCTGCTGCCCGATGTACTCGGCAAGACTGAGCGGACGAATGGCACGATCATAGGATTCCTCCTGCGGGGAGGCGACGGCGGCGAGCAAACGGTCAGTTTCGATCATGTGTCTGGTGCCAGTGATGAGCGGTTTCCCACCAACCGCGAGGATAGCTGGGGCATATTATGATTTCACTGTTTATGGATTGACGGTGGTCTTTAACGCCGTGCGTATCAGTTGCTCGACGTTCGGCACTTCATCGCCGCCCGGCAGCGCCACATTGATCATCCGCGCCGCATCCTGCGGCCGATACCCCAACGCCACCAGTGCACTCTCCGCTTCTTGCACTCGCGCGGCCAGACCGGCGGCTCCCGTGGCGATGGTCTTTGTCGCCGGGTGCACCGCCCAGCCCGCCAGGCGATCACGCATCTCCACCAGCAACCGCTCCGCCGTTTTCTTGCCGACGCCGGGCAAGCGCACCAGGGTCGCAACGTCGTCGGTTTGCACACAGCGGACAAAGTCGGTGGTGCTCATACCCGAGAGTATCGCCAATGCGAGCTTGGGGCCAACGCCGCTGATTTTGATCAGCTCGCGGAACAACTGGCGTTCGTCGGTGGTGCCGAAGCCGTAGAGTAACTGGGCGTCCTCGCGAACCACGAAATGGGTATAGAGACTGACGGCTTCACCGGGCGCCGGCAATTCAAACAGCGTCGTCAGCGAGACCTGGACCTCATAACCGAGCCCCTGGACATCGACCAGCAGACCGGCAGGCTGTTTGTCCAACAGGATGCCGCGAAGGTAACCAATCATCGCAACCCACCTGGGCCTATCCCGCTGTCCACCACGGCTAGATCAACCGCCCACGCACGTAATGCCGCGGACCCGCCAGCGCGATACCGACACAGCCGCTGTGGGCATGACAAATCGCAACGGCGAGAGCGTCCGCCGCATCCTCCGCGGGCGCCGCCGGCAATGCCAACAGGCGCATGATCATCTGTTGAACCTGCATTTTGGTGGCGGCACCGGTGCCAACCACCGCTTTCTTGACCGTGCGGGCGCTGTATTCCGCGACGGTGAGCCCAGCCTGCACGCCGGCGACGATAGCGGCGCCGCGGGCCTGACCCAGGAGGAGAGCAGCGCGGGGATCGCGGGCAAGAAAAACCTCCTCTACCGCCATTTGCACCGGACCATGAGTGGCGATGAGCTCGCTGACATTGCTGAAAATAACCCCGAGACGATCGGGCAGCTCACCCGCCGAGAGGCGGATAACACCGCTGGCAACATAGGTGATCTGGTTGCCGCGAGCATTCACCACACCGAACCCGGTGCGGCGGGAACCGGGGTCAATGCCGATAATCAGCGTCATCGGGGTTCCTGGATGAATGGCTCGGGCAGTGTTGCAATGGGCGGCCGTCGCGTCAACAAGCACGGCCCATGGATGAGCCGGCAACGGCGGCGATCCGCTTCAGCCCCGTTGTTCCAATCAGCCCAGTTGCTCCAATACGTCGGCGGGAATATCGGCGTTGGTGTAGACATTCTGGACATCGTCCAGGTCTTCAAGGTGGTCCACCAAGGCAAGGATTTTTTCCGCGCCGTCGCGATCCAGCGCCACCGTGGTTGCCGCCAGCAGCGTGATTTCCGCGCCGGCAGGCTCAAAGCTGGCAGCCATCAACTGGTCTTTGATCGCGGTAAACCGCTCCCAAGGGACAGTGACGCTGACCGCACCCTCGTCATCACTGGCGACATCATCGGCACCCGCCTCAAGGGCGACTTCGAGCACCCGTTCGTCGTCGACACCGGGAGCGTAATGGAACTGACCGACGCGAGAAAACAGGTAGGCCACCGAGCCATCGGTACCGAGATTGCCGCCGCGCTTGGCAAAGGCGTGACGGACGTCGGACGCGGTGCGATTGCGATTGTCGGTCAGGCATTCGACCAGCACGGCGACACCACCAGCGCCATAGCCTTCGTAGGTGACCGCCTCGTAGCTTTCGCCGTCGCCGTCGCCGGCGCCACGCTGGATCGCCTTGTCGACGGTGTCCCGCCGCATATTGGCACCGAGCGCCTTGTCGACGGCGGTGCGCAGGCGCGGATTGTCCTCCGGATTGGGCCCCCCGGTCTTGGCGACAACCACCAGTTCGCGAATCAATTTGGTGAACAGCTTGCCGCGAGAGGCGTCCTGAGCCGCCTTGCGGTGCTTGATATTGGCCCATTTACTATGGCCGGCCATGACCTGTCTCCGCGTCGATTCGGTAGCTGTTAGGTTCCGGCCGCTTTGTCGCGCAGCCGAATGTGCAGATCCTGCAACTGAGCAGCGGCAACCGCGCCCGGCGCATCGGTGAGCAGGCACTGGGCGGTCTGGGTTTTGGGGAAGGCGATGACATCGCGAATGGAATCGGCGCCCACCATCAGCATGATCAGGCGGTCGAGACCAAAGGCAAACCCACCGTGAGGCGGACAGCCGTGCTTGAGCGCGTCCAGCAGAAAGCCAAACTTCTCGCTCTGTTCGGCGTCGCCGATACCCAGGATCTCAAACACCGCCTGCTGCATGCGGCGATCATGAATACGGATCGACCCACCGCCCAGCTCGGTACCGTTAAGCACCATGTCGTAGGCGCGGGACAACGCACCGCCGGGATTGGCGGCCAATTCGTCAGCCCCGCAGGAAGGTGCCGTGAACGGGTGATGCAACGCGGCCCACCGACCATCCGCGGCCCGCTCAAACATCGGGAAATCGATCACCCACAGCGGTGCCCAGGCCTTGGTATACAGATTCAGATCGGCGCCCAGCTTGCAGCGCAGCGCACCCAGGGACTCGCACACCACCTGGGTTTTGTCGGCGCCAAAAAAAATCAGATCGCCGTCTTCGGCACCAACGCGATCAAGCAACTGGCGACGCACATCGACCGGCAGGAATTTCACAATCGGGGATTGCAACCCCGCCTCCAGGTCAGTCCGATCATTCACCTTGATATAGGCGAGGCCGCGGGCGCCGTAGATGCCGACGAAGCTGGTGTAGTCGTCGATCTGCTTGCGGGTGAGCTCATTGCCACCGGGCATTTTGAGGGCGGCAACGCGACCCTCGGGATCTCCCGCCGGGCCCGCGAAGACCTTGAAGTCAACCGCTGTCATCAGATCGCTGACTTCAACCAGTTCGAGGGGAATGCGCAGATCGGGCTTGTCGCTGCCAAACCGCAGCATCGCCTCGGCATGGGTCATGACTGGAAACTCGCCAAGTTCCACGGCCATCAATTCGGCAAACAGTTCACGGATCAGGGTCTCAGCTGTCGCCATGATCCCCCGCTCATCGATAAAGGAGGCCTCGATATCAATCTGGGTAAACTCCGGCTGGCGGTCGGCGCGCAGGTCTTCGTCGCGGAAGCAGCGAGCAATCTGGTAGTAGCGATCAAAGCCCGCCACCATCAGCAACTGCTTGAAGAGTTGCGGGGATTGCGGCAATGCAAAGAACTTGCCGGGGTGAGTCCGGCTTGGCACCAGGTAATCCCGCGCACCCTCCGGCGTCGCTCGGGTCAGGATCGGTGTTTCGATATCGAGGAAGCCCGCGCCATCGAAATAGCGGCGAATGGCACTGGTGACGCGGGCACGAAACTGCAAGTTGCGCTGCATGTCGGGTCGGCGCAAGTCCAGGTAGCGATGGCGCAGGCGCACGTCCTCACCGACTCGAATGTGCTCGTCAAGCTGAAAGGGCGGGGTTTCCGCCGCGTTGAGAATCTCAATGCCCTGGCCGTAAATCTCGATCGCGCCGGTTTTCATCTGAGCATTCACCGTCTGCGGGGTGCGTGCGCGCACTCGACCCGTGATGCTCAGAACGTATTCGCCGCGCACCCGATCGGCAATGGCAAAAGGATCGCCGCTGGCGGGATCAAACACCACCTGAACAACACCCTCGCGATCCCTCAGGTCGATAAAAATAACACCACCGTGGTCGCGGCGGCGATCCACCCAGCCACAGAGAGTGACCTCCTGGTCAATCGTCGTCTGATCGAGGGCACCACAGTAACTTGTGCGCATCAGGTATTTCTCACTGAGGGTGGCGCTAGGCTCAGGCGGCAGTAGTAGATGTCTTGCCGGAGCCTGCGCTATCAGCCGTCGAACTGGCAGAACTGGCAGGCGCGGTTTCGGCATTCTTGCCGCCAGCGCTGGCCGCACCATCGCCCGCCAGGTTTTTCTTGTTGCCGGTCTTGAAATCGGTTTCATACCAGCCGCTGCCACTGAGCCGAAATCCGCCCGTGGACAATTTCTTTTTCAGCTTGCTCTTGTTGCAGGCCGGACAAATTTTCAAGGCAACGTCGCTGACCTTTTGGATGGCTTCCAGGCCGTAGCCACAGGCTTGGCACTGATACTCGTAGATGGGCATGACTCGGTTTACCTCGGTTATCTCGGCACGGTGACAGTCCGCTCGGCACAGGGCCCGAGCGCGTAATGTTCAGACACGCCGGGGACTAACGAAAAAGGCGCGCAGTATACCTCAGCGGGACAAGTTCGAGAAAGACGAACTCGGCAGAAGACCCGCGCAAAAGCGCTAAAACCACCTTAATTCGGCTTCATTGGGACTGTTTTGGTAAAAAAAGCCTGTTTTCATGGAAAATCTGTTGCCCGCTCATTTTGGATACTATATATATGAGCGTGGTTGGCGGTTTACGCTGATGTTGGAATTGGCAGAGCGGTGCGCTAACTCATCAATAAACAGGTTCAATTTTCAACTACACACCAAAGGGAATTCTCATATGGCCGCTAAAAAAGCTTCCGCCAAACCCGTAGCAAAACCAGTAGCAAAAAAAGCTCCTGCCAAGAAAGCTGCTCCTGCGAAGAAAAAAGCTACCCCAGCAGCAGTGAAAAAGCCCGCTCCCATTAGCAAGACCAACCCCATCGCCACAAAGTACACCAAGACCCAAATGCTCATTGAGATTTCCGAAGCTACCAGCCTTACCAAAAAGCAGGTTGGCTCGGTGCTGGATCAAATCACCAGCCTCATTGATCGCCATATCAAGAAGCGCGGCGTCGGCGAGTTCACGCTGCCCGGTCTGCTGAAAATCAAAACAGTGAAAAAGCCCGCGCGCAAAGCCCGCAAGGGTATCAATCCCTTCACCAAGCAGGAAACCGTCTTCAAGGCGCGCCCGGCGAGTACCGCGGTAAAAGTCCTGCCGCTGAAGGCGCTCAAGGATATGGTCATCAACTAGACAAGCGCCGTCGTCGCCTCGAAAAAGCCCCGGCAACGTCGGGGCTTTTTTACTGGCTTTATCCGCGCACATTACCGCAGGACAAGTTCTATCGGCACAGCCTGTCCGCCAAAAAAGTCCTTCAGGCAGGATTGAACTCGCGACCAGCCAACGCACTCAATACGCGATCGATTACGCTGGCCTGCGCGCTCGCCGCGTAGTGAGCCGAGGCAATAACGCCCCAGATCGGGCGCGGCCAGGCGGGGTCGGTGAGGTAACGCACGATGTGGTGAATATGAAGTTGTGGCACGACATTGCCCAAGGCCGCTATATTGATTTTGTCGGGGCGGAATACGCTGGTCAGCGTCTGCGCGAGGTTGCTCGACTCCCTCAGCAACTGGTATTGATCGGACTCGGCGAGCTGGTGGATTTCGCGCACTCCCGCGCGTTGCGGCACCAGAATGAACCAGGGGTAGTTGGCATCCCGGCTCAGCAACAGCAGTGACAGCGGAAATGTACCCACCCTGACGGTGTCGCCTGCCAGCCTTTCATCCAGCTCGAACATCGCGCGGACTCCCCGATTGCTGTACCCGGTGCAACAGGCACCGTAAACTGGCGACCATCATAGCGCCTAATTTTCACCTGCGTGCCCGCTGCCCAGCGCGCGTAAACCCCGAGAATCACTGCATGAGAGCCAGCCGCTTCCTGATCGCCACCCTCAAGGAAACCCCCGCCGACAGTGAAGTCGTAAGCCACCAATTAATGCTGCGCGCGGGCATGATCCGCAAGCTCGCCGCCGGCCTCTACACCTGGCTGCCGCTGGGCCTGCGGGTACTGCGCAAGGTCGAGGCCATCGTCCGCGCCGAAATGGACGCCGCCGGCGCTCAGGAAATCCTGATGCCGGTGGTGCAGCCCGCCGAGCTGTGGCAGGAATCCGGGCGCTGGGAACAGTACGGCCCGGAACTGCTGCGCATCGCCGACCGCCACCAGCGCCCCTTTTGCCTCGGCCCCACCCACGAGGAGATCATCACCGACCTGATGCGGCGGGAGCTGCGCAGCTACAAACAGCTGCCGGCAAATTTCTACCAGATCCAGACCAAGTTCCGCGACGAGATCCGGCCGCGCTTCGGCGTCATGCGCGCGCGCGAATTTCTGATGAAGGATGCCTACTCTTTCCACCTCGACCAGGCCAGCCTACAGCAGACCTATGATCTGATGTACGCGACCTACAGCGCGATCTTCCGCCGTTTGGGTTTGGATTTCCGCCCCGTGCTCGCCGACACCGGCAGCATCGGCGGCAGCCACTCCCACGAATTTCACGTGCTGGCGGATTCAGGCGAGGACAGCATCGCGTTCGCCACCAGCGGCAACTACGCCGCCAACGTCGAGATGGCCGAAGCCCTGGCGCCACCGGGCCAACGCCTCGCGCCCGGCAAGGACCTGCAATCGGTGGCGACGCCCGGCCAACACAGCATCGCAGAGGTCTGCGACTATCTCGGCGTCGCGCCCACGCAGACGCTGAAAACCCTGGTCGTTGACGGCGAAGGCGAACACCCATTGATCGCGCTGGTGCTGCGCGGCGATCACGAATTGAACAAGGTCAAAGCCGAAAAGCTTGCGGGCGTCGCCAGCCCGCTGGAGTTCGCCAGCGAAGAGCGGATCCGCGCCGCCACCGGTTGCGGCACCGGCTCGCTCGGGCCGATCAATCTCGGCATCCCGGTCATCGTCGATCGCAGCGCCGCCCAGCTCGCCGATTTCATCTGCGGCGCCAACCGCGACGGCTTTCACCTCACCGGCGCCAACTGGCAGCGCGATTGCCCGCTCGGCCGCATCGAGGATATCCGCAATGTGGTCGCCGGCGACCCCAGCCCCGACGGCACCGGCACACTGGAAATCCGCCGCGGCATCGAGGTCGGCCATATCTTCCAGCTCGGCACCAAGTACAGCGCCGCGCTGAATGCCAGCGTCGTCAACGAGGCGGGCCAGGAGCAGATCGTCACCATGGGTTGCTACGGCATCGGCGTCAGCCGCATCGTCGCCGCCGCCATCGAGCAGAACAACGACGACCGCGGCATCCTCTGGCCAGAAGCGATCGCGCCCTTTCAGATCGCCCTGGTCCCTGTCAATGCGCACAAATCGGCAGCCGTGCTCGACGCCTGCAATGGCCTCTACGAGCAGTTGCGGCAGGCGGGCTACGATGTGTTGCTGATGGATGAAGACAAGGCCCGTCTCGGCGCCATGCTCGCCGATGTCGAGCTGATCGGCATTCCCCACCGCCTGGTGATCAGCGAGCGCGGCCTCGCGCAGGGCACCATTGAATATCAGCACCGTCGCGATAGCGACAACACCAATGCGCCACTCGCCGAGGCGGTCGCGTTTCTGCGCGCGGCCATCGCGACCCGGGCAAATTAAGAGTGCGCTGATTTCGTTCGCGGTGCGCGCGAACGCGAACAAGGCAACTCAGCGCGACCGGCGGACCAACGCGATCACAATGACGGCGGCAATCCCGCGAGGCGCAACAGCGCTCGCCACTCCGCCGCGGTCACCGGCTGAATTGACAGCCTGCCCTGACGCAACAGCACCATGTCCCGCAGTTCCAGCACCGAGCGGATGTCGGCGATCGTCAGCAGGCGTGGCAGTTGGGCAACGAAGCCCACATCGACGCAAAACCAGCGCGGCTGCTCCGCCGTGGCGCGCGGGTCACAGTAGCGGCTCTGCGGATCGAACTGGGACGGGTCCGCGTAGGCGGCTTTGGTGACCGTGGCGACGCCGGCGATGCCCGCCGGCGTGCAGCTGGAGTGATAGATGAAAACACCGTCGCCGATGCCGACTTGATCGCGCAGCAGATTGCGCGCCTGGTAGTTGCGAATGCCGTCCCAGCGCGCACCGTCGGGCTCGGCGGCAAGCTGCTCGATGCCGTATTCGCCCGGTTCGGTCTTGAACAGCCAGTAATGTCTCGCTGCGTCCACCGCGCCGCCTAGGTGCACGGGTTCAGTGGTTGTGGCCACCCGGGCCGTGAACGTGGCCGTGAGCAAGTTCGACCGACGTGGCGTCGCGCACCGCGATCACATCGACATCGAAATGTAAGTTTTTGCCCGCCAGCGGGTGGTTGCCGTCCACGGTGACCACGTCAGCTTCGACGCTGGTCACCACCACTGACAGCTCGCCCTGCCCGGTATTCGCGCGAAAGCGCATCCCCACCGTTACCTCGGCGTCCTCACCAAAGGCCGACAGCGGCACCGATTGCACCATATCCTCAACGAACTCGCCGTAGGCATCCACAGCCGCGACCCTGACTTGCAGCTTGTCGCCAGCCTGCTTGCCGACCAGCGCGCGCTCAAGACCGGGGATGATATTGCCGCCGCCGTGCAGGTAGATGAGCGGGTTCTGCCCGCGGGAGGAATCGATTTCGACGCCGTCCTCATCGGTCAAGGTGTAGTGAATAGCGACAACGGATTGGAGCTTGATCGTCATGGCAGGACCTGTGCAGGTTGGCTTGGGAATCCGGATTATCGGGGATCCGCACCATCCTCTCAATGCGAGCCCGCCCACGCTTATACCGGCGCTACCGCTCGGCGGTGAATCCTCCTCAATGGCCGCCGGGTCCATCCTTCGCGAACAGCGCGAGAAACTCCTCGGTGGAGTTGGCTTTCGGAAACGGCTCCGCCGGCACCGGCTGGCCGAGAAAGTCGCACAGCGGTTGCCAGCCCTCGCTGACCTGGAATACCAGCAAACGCTTAGGCGGCACCGTGGCGATCACCTCGGCATTGTGTTTCTCAAACACCGCCATGGCGTGCTCACGGTCACCCAGGCGGCCAGCGAAGGTGTCCTCCCAGATAATCCGCCGGGCCATGCTGACCTGCCCGCTCGGCAGCGCCGACGGCTGCTCGGACAGCACGCGGTAGATGGTGTTGCGGATACTCTCGTACCAGGCAGTGCTATCGCGCAGTGTCAGAATCACTTTGGCGGTCGGGTAGAGATCCATCAAATCGCGCCAGAAGTGGCAGGTCGGCCAGTCAATCGCGGACCGATAATCGGCAAGAATCTGGCGCAGCACGCTGCTATCCGTCAGCGCTTGCACCCACAAGGGGCTCTGCGCCGGATTCTTGATGACCTCCATCATGTGGTGAACCGGGCCCCGATCGAGTCGCTCGAGAGCGGCGCGCAGGGAAACGGTGCCGGTGCGGCCAAAGCCTGCGCCGATAATCGATAGTGTCATGGGATTTCTCCGCTGTTGATGTTGGTGACAACATTTATAGTTTTGGTCGCCCGGAAGTTGCGGGCTCACGCAGCCGCCGCCACCAGCGACCGGCCCGTCGGCCAGCATCCCCCATTTAAACCGGTAACGCCGGTATTTGAAATGGCGCAGCCTGGACCCCGACCTGCATTTTAAAAGTGGGCGAAGGCCGCCCCCCCTCGATATCAGGGCGCGACGGGCGTCGAACACCTGCTTTTCCTGTCATGGCAACGACGCTAAGCGTATAATCCCGCGCCACCCATCGTACATCAAGCCCAGAGGCCGCGCGCCTCGCCGCCGGTAATCCCATGTCAACGCCCGATCTGCCCTCGCCCGACCTCAATGCCTCGATTCCACCCGCGCCCGGCTTTGCCGCTCTCGGCATCTCCGCCCTTATTCTCAAGGCCATCGGCGAACTCGGCTACGAGCAACCGACACCCATCCAAACGCAAGCGATTCCGCTGCTGCTCGCCGGCAAGAACCTGCTCGGCACTGCGCAAACCGGCACCGGCAAGACGGCGGCATTCGCGTTGCCGCTGCTCAGTCGCCTCGACGCCCGCCAGAGAAAGCCGCAGATACTGGTGCTCACGCCCACCCGCGAGCTCGCCATCCAGGTCGCGGAGGCGTTCCAGGCCTACGCCCGCCATCTGGGGAATTTTCACGTTCTGCCCATCTATGGCGGCCAGGCGATGGTGAGCCAGCTCAGAGCGCTGGAGCGCGGTGTCGCGGTGGTAGTGGGCACCCCTGGACGAGTGATGGATCATCTGCGCCGCGGCAGTCTGAGTCTGGGCGATATCAAGGCGGTGGTGCTGGACGAAGCCGACGAAATGCTGCGCATGGGCTTCATTGATGATGTCGATACCATCCTCGGAAAAACGCCAGCGAACAGCCAGCGTGCGCTGTTTTCCGCGACCATGCCGAGCGCAATCCGCCGCGTCGCCGCGCGCCACCTTGGCGTCGCCGAAGAGGTGCGCATCGCGAGCAAGACATCGACCGTTGAGAACATCGAGCAGGGCTACCTGATGGTCCACACCGGCAACAAGCTGGCGGCCCTGACGCGTATCCTCGAGATCGAAGAGTTCGACGGCCTGCTGATCTTTGTGCGCACCAAATCGGCAACCGTGGAGCTCGCGGAAAAATTGTCAGCCCGGGGTTTTGCCGCCAACGCCCTCAATGGTGACCTCAGCCAACCGGTGCGGGAGTTGACAATCAATCGGCTCAAGCGCGGTCAGCTCGATATTATCGTCGCCACCGATGTGGCTGCGCGCGGCCTCGATGTGGAACGCATCAGCCATGTCATCAACTACGATATCCCCAACGACGCCGAATCCTATGTTCACCGTATCGGGCGCACCGCCCGCGCGGGACGGAAAGGCAAGGCGATCATGCTGGTAACGCCCAAAGAACAGCGCCTGCTGAAAGCCATCGAGCAGGCGACCCGGCAACCGCTCCGCGCGCTCGATGTCCCCACCGGTGAGCAGGTGAGCAGCCGACGGGTGCAACGCTTTCAAAGCCAGGTTCTCGAAATTGTCAGCCGGGAAAATTTGCACCGGTTCCGCGCGCTGCTGGAAACCATGGCTCACGACAATGAACTCGATGTCAACGATATCGCCGCGGCTCTGGCTTGGCAGATACAGCGCGAGCGGCCGCTATTTCCCAACCTCGAACCCATCGCAGCGGCAGCGCCCGAGACACATAGCGTCACCAGGGCAGCGCACAAACCTGGCAGCGGAGAAAAACCGCGCAGCAGCAAAGGTAAGCTCCGAGATACGCAGGACAGCCGACCCGCACGCCCGCGAGCAGAGGCGGACAGCGGCCTCGTGCGCTATCGCATCGAAGTCGGCAAGGAGCACGGCGCGCTGCCCAAAGACATCGTCGGCGCCATCGCCAATGAGGCGGGGATGACCAGCCGCAACATCGGCCGCATTGAGATGTTTGACGATTACAGCACCGTCGACCTGCCCGCCGGCATGCCCAAAGCAGTGTTCAATCACCTGAAAAAAGTGCGGGTGCGCCAGCAAGTCACCAATATCAGCCTGCTATCGCAGCAGCCGGCGGAGAAACCAATGGGCAAAACACCGCTAAAACGCAGCAAACCGGTGCCTCCTCGCACCCATGGATGATCAGGTCAAAGCCTTCGATCCTTCGCCAAGCTCAGGACAGGCGAAGCTCGGGGCGAACGGTAATTCCTAATTCCGTTCGTGATGCGATTGTCGAACCGTTGATGATCTCTGCCTGACGGAGGATCGGAGGACTTGGTCAGTGGAGGCAAAGCACGCGCCGAGAAACATGCGCGGTGTACGGCGAAGGTAGATAGACATTTTGAGGGCTGTTGCAACGCCACGTGCGCTACTTCAACGAGTAACTCCGCATTCCCGAGCCGCGCTAGGAGCCTGTCGGACTTAAGACTGCCCTACTGCGGAAAAGCCGAATTTGGTTATATTTTGTGCAAATTCTTGTTGAATAGCCCCACTATTCGCCGCAAATTTGCACAAAATCTGCCTCAAATCGAACTTCCCCTCGCTACGGACGCTTAAGTCCGACAGGCTCCTAGGTCAATAGGTGGTTTCTGGCTTTTGCCGCGCCACCTTGGTTACACTGGGTCCGCAGTACTTATCGCCTGCGTATACCACCAATAAACTATAAGGAAACTCCACGATGAATAACCACAGCTCCGAGCCCGGCGCTTCGTTCCACAAGTTTGGCCCCCTGGTGGGGAGAATCCTGTTGGCCGCTCTATTCATTCCCGCCGGTGTGAGCAAGATCACCGGCTTTGCCACCATGGCCGGCATGATGGCGGACAAGGGTCTGGCGATGGTGGGGCTATTGCTGGTACTGACCATCGCCATTGAAGCTGGTGGCGGCCTCATGCTGCTGTTGGGCTGGCACGCTCGCTCCGCGGCAACGGTGATATGCCTGTTCCTGATCCCCGTCACCATCGTCTTCCACGGCTTTTGGGGTATCGAAGATGCCCAGGCTCAACACATGCAACAGATCATGTTCATGAAAAATGTCGCCATCATGGGCGGACTGATTTTTGTCGCCGCGTTCGGGTCCGGCACCTTCAGCCTCTCAGACTCTGGCCGGCAACGAAGTAGCCTACAATCTCCATCCGGTCCGGCCAACGCCGGATCGGCCCTTCACCCTCCTGGAATACCAACAGATCCATGAAAAAATTTCTCACTGCTATGGCCTGCGTGCTGGCAATGACCGGATGCCAAAAAGATTCATCACCCGCCGACAGGCTCTCGCAAGTGACGACGCCGCCGATCTCCGGCCTGGAGATCACCGGCATGAACACCGACGTGCGTGCACAGGACGATTTTTTCGCCTATGCCAATGGCAAGTGGCTCGCGGAAACCGAAATTCCCGCCGACAAAGCGTCCTGGGGATCCTTTGACATCCTCAACGAGAAAAACCTGGAACAGTTGCGCGCTATCGTCCAGGAAGCCGCTACTGAAACTGAGAAGAGCCCGGCCGTAACCCGGATCGGCAACTTCTACAACGCTTTCATGGATGAAGCCCGGATTGAAGCCCAAGGCCTGACACCCGTGGCAGCGGAGTTGAGCGCCATTGACGCACTGTCGAATCACGTGGATGTTGCGGCCTTCTTCGGCACCAGCAATAAAATCGGGCTAGACGCGCCACTGAATTTTTTTATTGATCAGGATGCGCGGGACTCCAGCCGCTATATCGTCTACCTGACCCAATCCGGCCTCGGCTTGCCGGACCGTGACTACTATTTCGACGACTCCAAGCACGGCAAAGAAGTGCTGGCCAAGTACCGGGCGTTTATCACTCGCCTGCTGGAACTCTCCGGCACCGCCGATGCCGGCACCGCCGCCGCACGCGTCCTCGCGCTGGAAACTCGCCTTGCCAAACCACAATGGACCAAGGTCGCGAACCGGGATGACGAAAAAACGTACAACAAACTGACGGGGCAGGAATTGGCCACCCTGCTCTCAAATCTCGACAGTTACGCCTACATGGCCCGCCTGGGCATGGGCATGCAGGATCAGGTCATCGTCCGCCAACCCTCTTACGCCGAGGCATTCAACCGGTTGTTCACCCAGGTCGATCTGCAGACTTGGAAAGACTATCTGCGCTTCAAGGTGCTCACCACCTATGCGACTGTTCTACCGAAAGCCTATGACAACGCTAGCTTTTCTTTTTATGGCCAAACCCTGAACGGGCAGATCGAGCAGCGGCCGCGCTGGAAGCGAGCCATCGCCGCGATCAACGGCAATATGGGCGAGTTGCTCGGCCAACTTTATGTCGCCAAGTACTTTCCGCCGGAAGCGAAGGCACGAATGGTTGAGCTGGTGCAGAATCTGATCGCCGCTTACGGCGAATCGATCCGCGACCTCGATTGGATGGGCGAGACCACCCAACAAAAAGCGCTGGAAAAACTCGGTACTTTCACCCTCAAAATCGGCTATCCCGACCGGTGGCGCGACTACAGTTCACTGGAGATCGCTGCCGACGACCTAGTGGGCAATATCAAGCGCGCCAGCATCTTCGATCACCAGTGGCAGATCGGCAAGCTCGGCAAGCCGGTCGACCGCAGCGAGTGGTTCATGCCGCCACAGACGATCAACGCTTACTACAACCCGGGAATGAACGAGATCGTGTTTCCGGCGGGCATTCTGCAACCACCCTTCTTCAATATGGTGGCGGACGATGCGGTCAACTACGGCGCCATCGGTGGCATTATCGGCCATGAAATCGGTCATGGGTTTGACGACCAGGGCAGTAAATACACCGGCAAAGGCAACCTGGAAAACTGGTGGGGCGCCGAGGATCGTGAGCGCTTCGAGGCTAAAACTCGCAATCTGGTAGCGCAGTACAACGCCTACCAGCCACTGCCAGGACATCATGTGAATGGCGAGCTGACCCTGGGTGAAAATATCGGCGACCTCGGCGGCCTCAGCATTGCCTACAAAGCGTACCGGCGATCCCTGAGCGGCGTTGCGGCGCCCATCATCGACGGCTTTAGTGGTGAACAGCGGGTATTTCTTGGTTGGGCTCAAGGCTGGCGAGTGAAAAACCGCAAGGAGCGAACCGAGCAGCTGCTAAAAGTCGACCCTCATTCACCGCCCGAATTTCGCGTCAATGGTGTGATGCCGAATATCGAAGGGTTCTATCAGGCTTTTGAGGTAAAACCGGAACACCGTATGCACCTACCGCCGGAAAAACGCGTGACCATTTGGTAGTTCACCCTTCAAACTGGTTCCGCCATCAGGGATACAGGCATGTAGGAAAGGAAAGGGGAGTTGCGCTGATCGCTGGGGGCGATAGACGGGCTGTTGGTCGGGACGGCAGGATTTGAACCTGCGACCCCCACACCCCCAGTGTGGTGCGCTACCAAGCTGCGCTACGCCCCGAGAAAGAGCCCGCCTCGGAAGAGGTCGCCATGATACCGGATGGAACCTGCAAATCAAGGAATAAATCAGGCTCTCAACGTCGTCAAAACTTCTTCCAGTTCGCTGATCGTCTGGCTGATCAACTGTCGCATGCGGGTCGCTTCTTCCTTGGTGTTATCGCCCAACAAACGCTGGCGGGCGCCACCAATGGTGAAGCCGTGGTCGTATAACAGCGAACGGATCTGGCGAATAAGCAGGACGTCCTGCCGCTGGTAGTAGCGCCGGTTACCCCGACGCTTGACCGGGCTTAGGCTCGGAAACTCCTGCTCCCAATAGCGCAGGACATGGGGCTTCACTTCACACAGCTCACTCACTTCACCGATGGTGAAATAGCGCTTGCCGGGGATCGGCGGCAATTCGTCGTTGTTACTCGGTTCCAGCATAGTTTTCCACTCGCACTTTCAACTTCTGTCCGGGTTTAAAGGTGACGACGCGGCGGGCAGCAATGGGAATTTCCTCTCCGGTTTTCGGATTGCGTCCCGGTCGGGTGGTTTTATCACGCAGGTCAAAATTGCCGAAGCCGGAAATTTTGACCTGCTCGTTAGTTTCCAGAGCTGTCCTGATTTCCTCGAAAAACAACTCTACGATCTCTTTGGCCTCCCGCTTGTTCAAACCAAGTTCTTCATAGAGCATTTCGGCAATATCGGCCTTGGTCAGTGCGCTCATTTCTCGCCTCTCAACGTGGCGCCAAATGCGTTTTTAAGAGACAAAATCACAGCAGTCATTGCGGTCGCTATCTCGTCGTCGGTCAGTGTTCGCGAAGGGTGCTGGAAGGTTAAGCCAAAAGCAATACTTTTCCTATTACTTTCAACGTCCTTACCATGATAAACATCAAAAATGTTTAAGTCTGTTAAGTACTCGCCTGCGCTTTCCCCCGCAACTCTCAGCAATTCGTCCGCGGTCACTGAACGATCGACCAGGACAGCTAGATCGCGACGCACAGTCGGCAACCGGCTGATGTCGACGAAGCGAGGGAGCTCGCTACCGCTGATGCGCTCGAGTGCCAATTCGAACAAAAAGACGTCTTGATCAAAGCCCAACTCTTTAATGATATTCGGATGCAATTTTCCAACACAACCAATTGATTTTAATGATTCATCAAGCATGCTTGCCGCCTGACCCGGGTGCAGCGCCGGGTGTGCAACCGGCACAAAGCGAATTTTTCGATCAGCTCTGGTAACCGTCAGTATCGCCTCAACGTCGCCCTTGATGTCGTAAAAATCCACACCTCCGTCAGCTTGGGTCCAGCTCTCGGAGTGGCGCCGGCCACTGACCAACCCGGCTAACATCTTCTCCTGCACCAGCAGGGTACCCTCCACAACAAAGCGCAACCCGGTTTCGAATAAGCGGATTCGACTCTGCTGGCGGTTGCGGTTATAGCGCAAAGCTGTCAACAGACCGGGCCACAGACTGCTGCGCATCACCGCCATGTCGCTGCTGATGGGGTTGGTCACCTGAACCGCTGCGCCGTCTGCATCGAGCAGTCGCTGCAACGCAGGATCGACAAAGCTATAGGTGATGGCTTCGTGGTAATCCCGCGCCACCAGTAGCCGACGCATGTCCTTCAGGGTGGCGTTTTGCTCGCTCGCCGGTGCAATTTCGAGGGGCGCGACCGGCGTGGTGGTGGGCAATCGATTGTAGCCGTACACCCGGGCAAGCTCCTCGATAAGATCCGCTTCAATCGCGATGTCAAACCGCCAGCTCGGCGCAGTACAGAGCCAGCCATCGCCGTCGGTGGCGACAACCTCAACGCCCAGGCGCGCGAGGATATCGACCACGAGATCATCCGCAAACGCCATTGCCAGCTGCTGCCTGAGCCGCTGCTTTCGCAAGCGAATTGCCGGCCGCGCGGGCAGGTGATCGGCCGCTACCGCGGCCACAACAGGGCCCGGCTCACCGCCGGCGATCGCTAACAGCAGGGCGGTTGCACGCTCGATTGCCAGTCTGCCCAAGTGCGGATCGACACCGCGCTCGAAGCGATGCGAAGATTCGGAGTGAAGCCCATAACTTCGTGCCCGCCCGGCAAGCGCCAGCGGACTGAAGTAGGCGCTTTCGAGGAACACATCACGGGTAGACGGCGTCACCGAACTTGCCTCCCCGCCCATAATCCCGGCGATAGCGAGCGGCTTGGCGTGATCGGCGATGACCAGGGTGCCGGCGTCCAAGCGGACATCGCCACCCTCCAGCAGCTTAAGCTGCTCCCCCTCATCAGCCAGGCGCACGCGGATCCCGCCAACAAGACAGCCGAGATCAAAGGCATGCATCGGCTGACCCAGCTCCAACATCACGTAGTTGGTGACATCAACCGCCGGATTGATCGCACGAATCCCACTGCGCCTCAGCTTCTGTTGCAGCCAGGGCGGTGAAACCCGGCTGCCATCGATATTGCGAATAATCCGCCCCCTATAGCTTGGGCAGGCCGCGGGCGCGAGCAGTTCGACCGCGAACACATCCTCACCGCGCGGCGCCACCTCGGCGATGGCCGTATGCACAAGGCCGCCGCCGGCAATTACCGCCACTTCTCTGGCCAGCCCTCGAATACTGAGGCAATCGCCACGGTTGGGGGTCAGATCGATCTCAATCACGCTGTCATCGAGGCGAAGAAATCGATTTAACTGCTCGCCCACGGGCGCATCGGGAGGCAGCTCCAGCAGCCCGCCGTCAGCGTCCGAAATGCCGAGTTCGGCGGCGGAACACAGCATTCCCCAGGACTCCACGCCGCGGAGCTTGGCCTTGTCGATTTTGCGCCCGCCGGGCAGCGTGGCGCCGACTTGGGCGAAGGCCACCTTCAAGCCTTGGCGCGCGTTAGGCGCGCCACAGACAACGGCAACCGACGCTTCCGCTGCGCTAGCCACCTCGCAAATCCGCAATTTGTCTGCGTTCGGATGGGTTGAGATACCGACTATTTCACCCACGACTACGCCATCAAACTTGGCGTCCAGGTACTCGACGCTATCGATCTCAAGGCCCGCCATCGTCAATCGGGCCGCCAACTCAGCGGTGGAAAGGTCGACATTAACCGCCTCTCGCAGCCAGGATTCGCTGATTTTCATTCCGCTATTTTCTCTAATCTACAGTATGTATTGAATGTATTTGCATGATTTTAAAATTGTTTTAAAAATCGGATGTCGTTATCAAAGAATAAGCGCAAGTCATTGACCCCATAGCGCAACATCGCCAGTCGCTCGACCCCCATGCCAAACGCAAAGCCGGTGTACTCGTCGGCATCAATACCGCAGCGGGTAAATACGCTGGGATGGACCATGCCACAGCCCATGACTTCGAGCCAGCCGGTTTGCTTGCAAATGCGACAACCCCGACCATTGCAGTGGGTGCACTGAATATCCACTTCGGCGGACGGCTCGGTGAAGGGGAAATAGGATGGTCGAAACCGGACCGGGAAGTCCGCCTCAAAGAACGCCCGCAAAAACTGGTCTACCGTGCCTTTCAAATCGGCAAAACTGATATCGCGGTCAACCACCAGGCCTTCGACCTGGTGAAACATAGGCGTGTGGGTCAGGTCGGAATCACAGCGATAGACGCGTCCGGGACAGATGACCCGGATGGGTGGTGATTGCTGCTCCATGGTGCGAATCTGGACTGGCGAGGTATGGGTGCGCAGTACCCGCACCGGATCCAGAGCGGTAATCGCATTGATATAAAACGTATCATGCATCGCCCTGGCGGGGTGATGGGCGGGAATATTCAGCGCCTCAAAATTGTGATAATCATCCTCGATCTCCGGCCCCTCGGCGACCTGGTAGCCGACTCGGGTAAAAAATCCCTCGATGCGCTCCAGCGTTCGGGTGATAGGGTGTAACCGGCCTGTGCTCGACACCCTTCCCGGCAGCGTGACGTCGATAGCTTCTGCCGCCAGCTGGGCCGCAATAGCCGAACTCTCCAGTACGGATTTGCGGGCGTCGAGGAGTGCTTCAATCTGCGCTTTCACTTCATTGATGACCGCTCCCACCTTGGGCCGCTCATCCGCAGGCAATTTGCCAAGACTCTTCAGCAACAGCGTCACCTCGCCCTTTTTACCGAGATAGTGAACGCGCGCGCGCTCCAACTCGTCGACGTTGGCGGCGTGCGAGATAGCGGCACTGGCCTGCGCCGCGATAACCTGTGTATTCTCCATCGGGGTTCCTTAAAACGAAAACAGGGAAAGAGCGGCCGCTCTTTCCCTGCTAAATTCGGCCTGATCCACCGGCCACACCGGAGAGCCGTTAAGCTAAAGCAGCTTTGGCTTGGCTGACGATCTGGGTAAAAGCGCTCTTGTCGTGAACCGCCAAATCGGCCAGCACACGACGATCCAGTTCGATCCCGGCTTTTTTCAGCCCGGCAATCAGCTGGCTATACGACAGGCCTTCGACACGAGCCTGCGCGTTGATGCGAACAATCCACAGCGACCGAAAGGTGCGCTTCTTGACTCGGCGGTCACGATACGCGTACTGACCAGCCTTGGTGACAGCCTGGATAGCGACGCGATACACACGGCTGCGAGCGCCGTAATAACCTTTCGCCTGCTTGAGAACTTTCTTGTGGCGACGGTGTGCGGTAACACCACGTTTGACACGGGCCATTTCAATTCCTCCTCATCATAATTCAGGTACGCATCATGCGATCAATCAGCGGCTTGTCCGATGGATTGATGATGCGAGTACCACGCAAATGGCGTTTCCGCTTCGTGGTCTTCTTGGTGAGGATGTGGCTTTTGAAAGCCCGCTTGTGTTTGTAGCCAGCAGCAGTCCGCTTGAATCGTTTGGCGGCGCCGCTGTGTGTCTTCGCTTTTGGCATTGGTTTCTCCACAGTAAAGGGATAAGTAATAAGGAAGAGAACCACCGGTCAGCCTGCCAAACGGCTGAACGCGGTCGAAAGCTACTTCTTCCGGCTTTTGGGCGCGATCACCATCGTCAACTGGCGACCTTCCATTTTTGGAAACTGCTCGACACCGCCCAATTCTTCCAGGTCTTTTTCGATACGTTTCAACATCTCCATACCGATCTCCTGGTGCGCCAATTCGCGACCTCGGAACCTCAGGGTCACCTTGGCTTTATCACCGTTCTCAAGAAAGCGGGTGATATTTCGCAACTTGATCTGATAATCCGCGTCGTCCGTGCCCGGTCGGAATTTCATTTCCTTGACCTGGGTTTGCTTCTGCTTCTTGCGCTGAACGGCGAGCTGCTTTTTGGTTTCGAAGATCTGCTTGCCATAATCCATGATCTTGCAAACTGGCGGCTCACTATCTGGCGCGATCTCGACCAGATCTAGCGCCAGCACTTCGGCCTGCCGCAGTGCGTCTACGGTGGCGACAATGCCGACCTGTTGTCCATCGGCCCCGATCAAGCGAACTTCGACAACATCAATTTCGTCATTTAGCCGGGGGCGTTTCCCCTGCCCCTTGGCGTAATCTTTTTTAATAAACTTATCTCCGTGTACGTTAAGAGAATCTTCGCCCGCGCTGCCACACCACCGTTTCAAGGTGATCAGCAAACGCCTCGGCAGACATACTGCCCAGGTCTTCGCCATCACGGGTGCGTACTGCGAGGGTCTGTGTTTCGACCTCCCTATCGCCGACGATCAGCAGATAGGGGACCTTCTGAATTGTATGCTCGCGGATTTTAAAGCCGATCTTCTCGTTTCTCAAGTCGTTTACGACCCGGAAGCCTTTGTTTTTCAAAGCTTGTGTCACTTGAGCCGCGTAGTCGGCCTGGTTGTCGGTGATGTTCAGCACCACCGCCTGCTCCGGCGCCAACCAAACCGGGAACGCGCCTTCATAGTGTTCGATAAGAATGCCGATGAAACGCTCGAACGAACCCAGGGCTGCTCGATGCAGCATCACCGGGACCTTGCGCAATCCATCCTCGGCTACATACTGAGCGGAGAGCCGTCCAGGCATCGAAAAATCGACCTGTATGGTGCCCAACTGCCAGACCCTGCCAATACTGTCTTTCAGCGAGAATTCGATTTTCGGCCCATAGAAAGCGCCCTCTCCCGGCAGCAGCTCCCAGCGCAGGCCCTTGCTGTCCAGCGCCTCCGCCAAGGCTTGCTCCGCCCTGTCCCAATCTTCGTCGCTACCGACCCGGTTTTCCGGGCGCGTCGACAATCGATAAATCACCTCGTCAAACCCAAAGTCCGCGTAGACACTGTGGAGAAAATCGATGAATCGCGTCACTTCCGGCTGAATCTGCGCCTCGGTACAAAAAATATGGGCGTCGTCCTGAACGAAACCGCGCACGCGCATCAGGCCGTGCAGGGATCCGGACGGCTCGTTGCGGTGGCACGAACCGAATTCCGCGAGGCGCAAGGGCAGCTCGCGATAGCTCTTGAGCCCCTGATTGAAGACTTGAATGTGACACGGGCAATTCATCGGCTTGATCGCAAACGCGCGGTCGTCGATGGTCAGCGCAAACATGCCGGCGGCAAACTTATCCGCATGCCCGGATCGTTCCCACAGGCTGAAGTCCACGACCTGCGGTGTTTTTATTTCCCGGTAACCGCCGTCGCCCTGGCGCGCCCGCATGTACTGCTCGATGGCAGTGTAGATGGTCCAGCCGCGGGGATGCCAAAACACCATACCCGGCGCCTCGTCCTGCAAATGAAACAGATCGAGTTTCTTGCCAATCTTGCGATGATCGCGTTTTTCGGCCTCCTCGATGCGAAACAGATAGGCCTTCAGCTCCTTGCTGCTGGTCCAAGCCGTGCCGTAGATGCGCTGTAGCATGGCGTTGCTGCTATCGCCCCGCCAATAGGCGCCGGCCAGCTTGGTCAATTTGAACGCCTTGATTTTGCCCGTGCTCGGTACGTGGGGGCCGCGGCACAGATCGATGAAATCGCCCTGGCGATACAGCGACAATGCCTCGCCTGTGGGGATCGAGGCGATGATTTCCGCCTTGTAGGCCTCGCCCAGATTGCGGAAAAAATCCACCGCTGTATCGCGCGCCATCAGCTCACGCGTAACCGTGTAATCCCGTTCGGCAAGCTCGGTCATCCTGCGCTCAATTGCCACCAGATCTTCCGGCGTAAATGGTCGCTCGAAAGCAAAATCGTAATAGAAGCCGTCTTCGATGACGGGGCCAATGGTGACCTGAGCCGAGGGGAACAATTCTTTGACCGCCTGTGCCAGCAAGTGCGCGCAGGAATGGCGAATGACTTCCAACGCCTCGGGGTCGCGGTCAGTAATGATCGCGAGCCGAGCGTCGGCGGAGATCAAAAAAGACGTATCGACCAGAGTTCCATCGATTTTGCCGGCGAGTGCCGCCTTGGCGAGGCCGGGGCCTATGCTACGGGCAACATCAATGACCGAAACCGGGCGATCAAAACGACGCTCACTGGCGTCGGGGAGAGTGATAACTGGCATGGCGAGATCCTTTCCAGTGGTGGCCCCTACCAAAGGCCACTTGGTCGCCGCTAAGCGCGTATTGACGACACGAACGGTTGAATAACTAAAGTCTGTACGCAA
>JBPPNE010000078.1:0-15046 GCA_051306415.1 Porticoccaceae bacterium | reverse complement strand
GCCGCGCCGTCCGGCGCCATGACCCTCGCGCAACTGGGCGCCGATGTGATCCGTTTCGACCTCATCGGCGGCGGTCTCGACTACCGCCGCTGGCCGGTGGATCGCAACAACCAGAGCCTGTTCTGGGCCGGCCTCAACAAGGGCAAGCGCTCCATCGCGGTGGATTTCCGCAAGCCCGAAGGTCAGGAAATCCTCACCCGGCTGATCACCGCGCCGGGTGAGGATGCCGGTCTTTTTCTGACCAATTTCCCGGCCCGGGGTTGGCTCGCCGACGCCAAGCTGCGTCAGCACCGACAGGATCTAATCTACCTGAATCTGACTGGCGATCGCCACGGCGGCTCGGCGGTGGATTACACCGTCAATTGCGCGGTCGGCTTGCCGGCGTTGACGGGCACCGGCGGCGAGCCGGTCAACCATGTGTTGGCGGCCTGGGATGTCATCACCGGGCAAACGCTTGCTCTCGGCCTGCTCGCGGCCGAGCGCCACCGACGCATCAGCGGCCAGGGCCAGATGATCAAGCTCGCCCTCGCCGATGTCGCGTTGGCGACGGTGGGCAATCTGGGTTTTATTGCCGAGGTCCAGGTCAACGGCGAACAGCGGCCCGCCTACGGTAACTACCTGTATGGCGCCTTCGGCAAGGACTTTCCTACCGCTGACGGGCGTCGAATCATGGTGGTGGGCCTCACCGACAACCAGTGGCAGTGCCTGCGCAAGGCGACAGCTTTAGGCGAAGCCTGCGACCACCTGGGCGAACGGCTGGGGTTGGATCTGAATCAGGAGGGCAACCGCTTTCGCGCGCGGGAAGAACTCGCCGCCGTCTTTGCACCCTGGTTTGCCCAGCGCCCGTTCGCCGAAGTGGGGAAAATCCTCGACGCCAATGGCGTCTGCTGGGGCAAGTACCAGAGCGTGCGCGAGCTGGTCGAAACCGATCCCGAGTGTTCGCCCGCCAACCCTCTGTTCGAAACGGTCGAGCAGCCGGGTATTGGCGCCTACCTGATGCCGGGCAGTCCGCTCAATTTCGACGGCTTTGCGCGTCCGCCGGTGCGGCCGGCGCCCGCCGTGGGCCAGCACACCGACGAGATTCTGGCTGACCTGCTCGGCATGGATAGCGCCGAAATCGGCATGCTGCACGACAGCGGCATCGTTGCCGGCGCTGGTTGAGTGAGTGGCCGGTCAGCGACTAGAAGCTGTTGATGTGAGTTTTTAAGCCGTCTTGTTACCGGGTTGCTGAGGGTGCAAAATGAAGCCAGAAATCGCTCGTTGGCCCGGCGATAGGGGTGAGAAAGGGCTCTGCCCCGCAGTTGCGATGCGCAGCGGGGCGGCTTCCGGCAACAGCGTCCCGGCCCCCCGAATTAATTGATAACCGCTGTTAACGAGAGTCCCCCCGCCATGCGACAGATGCAGCATCTCGGCCGCACCTTTCTCGAATCCGAGAATGTTTTTCGCAAACGCGTCGAGGCGGCGTGGACTCAGTTTGTCACCAAGGGCGAGTGCGCCGATTCCGCCGGGGTCAGGGATGTCATTCACAATTCGTGGCGTCGTTGCCGCAATGTCGGCGTTGAGCACACCCAGCACTATCCGCCGCTGGTGGCTGAAGGCGAACGTCTGGAGGCTCTGAAGCAGCAGAACGAAGAGCTGCTGCTGGCCACGCAGAATACCTGGACGATGCTCTCCGACATTCTGGTCGACAGCCAGAGCATTCTGTCGGTGGCGGAGCCCAACGGCGTGCTCCTCGATATCTGTGGCAACCCGACGATCATCGCCCGGGCGGCCACCGAGCGTGCCGTTCCCGGCTACGACTGGAGCGAGCGGCGGGGCGGTACCAACGCGATTGGCACCGCGATAGCCCTGAAGCAAGCCGTCGAGGTGCACAGCGTCGAGCACTTTTGCGAATCGGTGAAAATCTGGAGTTGCTCGGCGGCGCCAATCATCGACGCCCTGGATGGCGATCTGCTCGGCGTCATTGACGTCACCACGCTGAGCAACGCGTTCAGCGCCCACAGTATTGCGCTCGCCATGACCGCCGCCCACCAGATTGAGCAGACCCTGCATTCCCGCGAGCTGACGCGCAGCGTCCAGTTACTCAACTGGTTCTCTGGCATCGCGCCGCGCTGGAGTCACGATGGCGTCATTCTGCTGGATCGCAAGGGGCGGGTGATTGCGGTCAATGAGCGCGCGCGGCAGATCTTCGCCGAGGATGACAGCGAGCACCTGCTGGAGCGCAATCATCGCCTGCTGCCGGGTGCCCCGGCGATCAATTTCACCGACTGTGTAAAAGCGTTGCCGCCCTCGGTGCGGCCGCTGGCGCTGGAATCCTATGGCCGGGGCAGTGCCTGGGAGGGCGGTGTCCTCATCGTGCAGTTGCTTGCATCGCCCGCAATGCCCGTTCACCCGCCGATTGAACCCGAATTTCGGATCGCAGCGGGTGGCGATGCGTATGCTGAGATCATCGGCGGCAGCGAGCAGATACGGGCGCTCAAGCAGCGCGCGGCCCGCATTGCGCGGACGGCGGCGCCGGTGCTGATTCTCGGTGAGACCGGTTGCGGCAAGGAGCTGTTCGCGCGGGCGATTCACCGCGCGTCCGGGCGTGGCGACGGACCCTTTGTCGCGGTCAATTGCGGCACTCTGAGCCGGGAGTTGGCGGCTAGCCAATTGCTCGGTTATGAGGGCGGCGCCTTCACCGGTGCGGCGCCGAAGGGGCGCGCTGGCAAGTTTGAGGAGGCTTGCGGTGGCACCCTGTTTCTCGACGAGATCGGCGAGCTGCCCGCCGACGTGCAGGTGAGTTTACTGCGCGTATTGCAAGACAATGTTGTGGTGCGCCTCGGCGGTAGCCGCGAATACAGGGCGGATGTGCGGGTCGTCGCCGCCACCAATCGGGAGTTGGCCGCCGATGTCGCCGATGGTCGCTTCCGCAAGGATTTGTACTACCGCCTGAAGGTGATGACGCTGAGCATTCCGCCGCTGCGCCAGCGACCGAGCGATATTCCGGGCCTCAGCGAGGTGTTTGTCGCTGAAATGGCGAGTCGCTACAGCATGCCCGCAAAGGCGCCGAGCGCGGAGTTGTTGCAGTTGTTGCAGATGCATTCATGGCCGGGCAACGTCCGCGAACTGCGCGCCGTCATCGAAAGCATGGTGGTGCTGAGCGATGGACAGACACTGACGCCGGCGGATTTGCCGGAGGATTTCCCGCTGCCCGCGACCATCACCGGCGATTTGGCGGCGGTGGTAGATGCTCCAGCGCTGATTATGGATACTCCGGTGCAGATAGGTGTGTCCGCGCCGGAGGCAACCACCCTCGGCGATCTGGAGCGCGAGGCGATCGTCGCGCAGCTGCGCCATCAGGGCGGCAATCGCTCGGAGGTCGCCAAGCGGCTCGGCATTTCCCGTAGCACCCTGTACCGGAAAATTCGCGAATACGGTATCGGTGAAGGCTGAGCCCGGTTGACGGCGAGCGCGATAGGGGACATCCTTTGCCCCCGTTGCGAGGGGCCAGATCTTTGCGAGGGGCCAGATCTTTCCGTCCCCGGCATTCAGCATCTGATCATTCAGCATTTAATAGCGAAGCAATTAATAGCGAAGTAATGACAATAACGCAGGGTCTGCCCGGAGGTTGGGAACATGGTGAGCAAAGAAGCGCAAAAAATTGTCGATCTCTACCACGATTGGAAGGACAAGCTGGCCCTCAACGGCGAGATGGAGCTGGACGAACTCCGGGTGTTGTTCGATGGCTGGGGCGATCTCACCGGCGAGACCACCGGCGTCAACTACGAAACCGCGCGGATTGCCGATGTCGATGTGGTCTGGGCCAAGCCCGCCGGTGCGGATAAAACGCGGGTGCTGCTCTGCTGTCACGGCGGCGGCTTTGTCGTCGGCTCGTCGAAGAGCCACCGCAAGATGTTCGGCCACATCGCCAAGGCCGTCGGCTGCTACGCGGTCATCCTCGACTACACCCGTGCGCCCGAGAATCCCCACCCCGGCATCGTCAATCAGGCGGTGGCGGTCTACAAAAAACTGCTCGACGACGGCTATAAACCCCACCATATCGCCACCACTGGCGATTCCGCCGGCGGCAACCTGTGCACCACGGTGGTGTTGAGGGCGCGTGAACTCAAGCTGCCACTGCCCGCGGCCTTTGTACCGATCTCGCCCTGGTACGATATGGAAGGCAAGGGCGCCTCCATGATCACCAATGCCGACAACGACGCCTTGGTCGCACCCAGTCTCCTGGAAGGTATGACCGCGGCATTCCTCGGCGGCAAATCGCCCGTTGATCCGCTGGCCAACCCGTTGCATGCGGATCTCAAGGGCCTGCCGCCAGCATTGATCCAGGTGGGTGGCTACGAGTGCCTGCTCGACGACAGCCGCACCTTGGCCAAATTGATGAAAGACGCCGGCGGCGATGTCGAGTTGCAGGTCTTTCTCGAGATGCAGCACGTCTTTCATTTCATGGCCGGCAAAGCTCCCGAAGCGGACGATGCGGTGGCCAAAATGGCCAAGTTTCTCAAGCCGAAACTTGGCCTTGTCTGAGGGCGTCCCGGTTGGCGAGCGGCGCGGCCAGAGTCGCTCGCTGGGGGGCGGGTTTCATTAGCGCGCTGGCGCATAACCAGTGCCACCAAATAACAAACTGCCAAGGTGATGTCATGATCGAGTACAGCAAACTTTATATCGACGGCCAGTGGGTCTCCTCTTCCGGCGACGGCATCAGCCAGCTCGTCAACCCCGCCACCGAAGAGGTCTTCGCCAAGGTGCCGATGGCGATGCCGGCGGATGTCGACAAGGCTATCCGCGCCGCCCGCAAGGCGTTCCCGGCGTGGTCGCGGACCAGTAGCGCCGAGCGCAAGGGTTACATCGACGCGATCTGCGCCAAGCTCACTGAGCGCAAGGATGAGCTGGCCGCGCTGATCTCGCAGGAGATGGGCATCCCGGTGCATTTTGCCTTGGGTATCCAGGTCACCGGACCGATTTCCGGACTCTCGATATTTGGCGATTTGGCGGCGACCATGGACGAGACCAAAGAGCACGCCGGTGGCTATGTCACGGTGCGCGAGCCGGTTGGTGTCTGCGCTTTCATCACGCCGTGGAATTTTCCGCTGTATCAGGTCATCGCCAAGGTCGGACCGGCGCTCGCGGCGGGCTGTACCGGTGTATTGAAGCCCAGCGAACAGACACCGCTCGCCACGTTTGTGTTTGCCGAAATCTGCGACCAGGTGGGGCTGCCCCCCGGCGTGTTCAACCTGGTGCCCGGCAAGGGTTCGATGATCGGCGACCTGCTGAGCGCGCATCCGGAGGTCGATTTGGTCTCCTTCACTGGTTCCACCGAAGTGGGTATCGAAGTCGCCAAGTCGGCGGCGGCGAGCGTCAAGCGGGTGTGCCAGGAACTCGGCGGCAAGTCGCCATTCCTGATCGCCGAGGGTGCCAATGTCGCCAAGGCGGTCAAGTATGCGATCAAGGATTCGATGTTCAATTCCGGGCAGATGTGTGTGCAACTGAGCCGCATCCTGGTCCACGAATCCCAGTACGCCGAGGCGGTGGAAGTGGCGAAGACGGTGGCGGAATCCCTGAAAGTCGGCGATCCCACCGACAGGGGCAATTTCATGGGTCCGCTGAGTTCGATGCGCGCTCGCGACAGTGTCGTGCGCTACATTAACAAGGGCATCGCCGAGGGCGCACGCCTGGTCGCCGGCGGGCCGGAGTTGCCGGAGGGCATCACCAAGGGTGCCTATGTACGGCCGACGGTGTTTGCCGACGTCAACAACAACATGACCATCGCTCGCGAGGAGATCTTTGGTCCGGTGGTTTGTTTCATTCCCTACAAGACTGAAGCGGAAGCCATCGCGATCGCCAACGACACGCCGTTTGGTCTGTCCAGCGGGGTGTGGGCGGAGGATCGGGAAACCCAGATGCGTATTGCCCGCCAGTTGCGCGCTGGCCAAGTCAAGGTTAATGCCCCGGCGTTCAGTTTCGCCGCACCCTTTGGCGGTTACAAGATGTCCGGCAATGGCCGCGAATGGGGCGCCAGCGGGCTGACCGAGTACACCGAGGAAAAGGCGATTCTGCTCGGCAGCTGAGCCATCCCGCGGGGTTCTGTGTCACTGGCAACAGGATGGACCTGCCTGTTGCCATTTTCTTTCCCACCGCCTGGCCGGCGCGGGGCATTCAATCCACAGGAGCAGTTGTCGATGGCGGTGACCAGATTTCGCTTTCCCCACGTCGAGCTACCCGCCGCCGCTCACCAGTTGCGCGCGGAAGTGCGGGAATTTCTCGCTGCCGAGCGCGCCAACGGCGGCTTCGTGCCCATGGCGGACTGCTGGGCGTCGGGGTTTTCCGCCGAGTTCAGCCGCAAGCTCGGCCAGCGCGGCTGGCTGGGCATGACCTGGCCGAAGAAATTCGGTGGCCATGAGCGCAGCTTTCTCGAACGCTACGTGATGACCGAGGAAATGCTCGCGGCGGGCGCGCCGGTGATGGCCCACTGGGTCGCCGACCGCCAGAGTGGCCCTCAGCTCATCAAGCACGCCCGGCCCGAGGTGGCGCTCGCCATCGTCCCCAAGCTCGCTGCCGGCGAAAGCTTTTGCGCGATCGGCATGAGCGAGCCCAACACCGGCTCTGACCTTGCGTCGGTGGCGACCCGCGCCGACCGGGTCGAGGGTGGTTGGAAGGTGAACGGCCGCAAGATCTGGTCCACCGGCGCCCACGGCTGCGACTACATGATCGCGCTGGTGCGCACCGCGCCGGCGGATGCCAAGGCCCGTCACCAGGGGCTCAGCCAGTTGATCATCAACCTCAAAGCGCCCGGTGTGCAGGTGCGCGGTATCGCCGACATCGCCGGCCAGGTGCACTTCAACGAGACCATTCTCGACGACGTCTTCGTGCCTGAATCTCATCTGCTGGGGGAAGAGGGTGGTGGCTGGAATCTGGTGGTCGGCGAGCTGGCGTTGGAGCGCTCGGGACCGGAACGCTTTCTGAGCACCTTCATTGTGCTGCAGGAAGCCATGCGCCTGCTGGTCAATCGCCCCGATGAACGCACTCAGGAAGTGCTCGGATTCGTGGTCGCAAAAATCAAGACCTTGCGGCGGATGTCCCTGGGTATTGCGGGTCTGTTGCAGGAGGGCAAGTCACCGGAGATGGAGGCGGCGCTGGTGAAGGAGATGAGCACCCGTTTCGAGCGCGAGGTGCTGGAACAGTTGCGCGTGGTGGTGCCGCAGGATGCGCTGCGGGCGTCGCCTGGATTATTGCCGGTGCTGCTACGCGACGCCATTCTGCGGGTGCCGTCGTCGACGCTGCGCGGTGGCACCAACGAAATTCTGAAGGGCATGATTGCCCGCCAACTCGGCCTGCGCTAAGCGCTCACGCCCGCCGCCCGCCAAGGATCATTCGATGACGCAGGCAGACAATATCATTCTCGACACCGCCACCCGCATCTTCACCGATCTGAGCACGCCCGAGGTCATCAATGCCGCCGAGCGCGGCGAGTGGCCCACGCAGCTCTGGCAGGCGGTGGAAGCGGCGGGCCTCAACCTGACCTGGGTGCCCGAGGCCAACGGTGGCATCGGCGCGTCCCCCCTCGATGGCTTTGCCGTCATCAAGGCTGCCGGCGCGACGGCGCTGCCGGTGCCGCTGGCGGAAACCCTGATGGCCGGCTGGCTGCTGGCCAAGGCGGGACTGGAGGTGCTCAGTGGCCCGCTTAGTGTCGCCACCGGCGACCTCACCTATGCCGGTAGCGTGGTCACCGGCGTGGCGCCCGCCGTGCCTTTTGCCCGCGTCGCCGGGCACCTGGTGGCGGTGGCGCAGCAGGATGGCAAGACCGTCGTGGCGCTGATTCCGGCCGGGCAATACCGGATCACCGAGCACAACAGTTTGGCCGGCGAGCCTTGGGACAGCGTGACTTTCGATGGCGCCAAACCGGGCGCAGTCGGTGTGCTCGCGGTTGCAGCTGCCATGGATGTTGAAGCGCTGGGTGCACTGGTGCGCACCACGCAGGCGGCCGGCGCCCTCGGCACGACGCTGGAACTCACGATTCAATACGCGACCGAGCGGGTGCAGTTCGGCCGTCCCATTGGCAACTTCCAGGCCATTCAGCACGCCATCGCCGAACTCGCCGGCGAGGTGGCGGCGATCAACGCGGCTGCCGATGCTGCCGCCGAGGCCTTTGCCAAGGCCAATGGCATCGACGCCAAAGCCTGGGTGGAAATCGCCGCCGCCAAGACCCGTATGGGTGAGGCGGTCAGCAAGGGCGCGGCCATCGCCCATCAAGTGCACGGCGCCATGGGCTTCACCTATGAACATCGCCTGCACCACTTTACCCGTCGCCTGTGGGCCTGGCGCGACGAGTTTGGCACCGAGACTGAATGGGCGCGGCGCCTGGGCAAGACGGCGCTGAGCTGGGGCGCCGAGGGCCTGTGGCCCGCGATCACGGCGGTCAGCGCGGCGGAGTGAACTCCTCGATCTCGACCTAATCAAGACAGAAAATTGACAGAGGATCAGCAATGGATTTTTCGTTGAGCAATGAACAACAGGCCATCGTCGACAACATCAATTCACTGATGGAGCAGTTCGGCGATGACTTCTGGCTGGAGCGGGACGACAGCGGCGTCTTCCCGGAGGAGTTCTACCAAGCCATGGCCAAGGGTGGCTGGCTCGGCATCACCATGCCGGAGGAATACGGCGGCTCCAACCTCGGAGTGACCGAGGCCGCGTTGATGATGATGACGGCGGCCTACCACGGTGGCCTGTCGGCGGCCTCGGCGGTGCACATCAACATCTTCGGCCCGCACCCCATCGTCAAATTTGGCACCGAGGAGCAGAAGCAGCGCTGGCTGCCGCCGTTGATCGCCGGCCAGCAGAAAACCTGCTTTGGCGTCACCGAGGCCAACGCCGGGCTCGACACCACGCGTATCGAAACCTTTGCCCGCAGGGATGGCGATAACTACATCATCAATGGCCAGAAGATCTGGACCACGACGGCCCAGCAGGCCGACAAGATCATGCTGCTGACGCGCACCACGCCGCGCGATCAGTGCGCCAAGCCCCACGAGGGTATTACCCTGTTTTACGCCGACATGGATCCTAGGCACGTCCAGATCCGCGAGATCCATAAAATGGGCCGCAAGTGCGTCAACTCCAACATGACCTTCTACGACAACCTGGTGGTGTCCAAGGACGACATGATCGGCGAGGAGGGCAAGGGCTTCTCGTACATCCTCCACAGCCTGAATCCCGAGCGCATCCTGATCGCCGCCGAGGCCATTGGCATGGGTCGCAGCGCCCTTGATCGCGCCACTCGCTATGCGAAAGACCGCAATGTGTTCGGTCGCCCCATCGGCATGAACCAATCGGTGCAGCACCCGCTCGCCGAAAACTGGATCGAGCTGGAGGCAGCGTACTTACAGGTCATGTATGCGGCGTCCCTGTACGACAGCGGCAAGGATTCCGGAGCCCACGCCAACGGCGCCAAGTACTTCGCCGCCGAAGTCGGCTTCAAGGCCTGCCAGCAGGCGGTGATGACCCACGGTGGCATGGGCTATGCGAAGGAATTCCATGTCGAGCGGCTGATGCGCGAGGCGATGCTGCCGCGCCTTGCGCCGGTGAGTCAGAACATGATCCTGAATTTCATTTCGACCAATGTGCTGGGTTTGCCGCGGTCGTACTGAGGCGATATCTCGACGTAATCCTCTGGTTGATTTGACGGTCAGCGCTTGCCGCAGTATCGGTAGTGTTTTTACGTTTTATGTGTCTATGCGCCTCCTGATGCAATCAATGGAGCGCGTTGTTACTGAGGGGGGGTGAAAAAGGGTGCCTCTCTTAGTGGGTGTTAGGTGTGGCATCTAGGGTTACGGTGTTAAACTTGTCTTTTGCGAGGTTGTCACCACGGTAAAAAGCGCCTGGCGAGAATGGAAGCGGCCGCCATTGCAATGCGTTACAACGGATGTCTGAATGACCAATGGAGATTTAGGAGAGCATCGGAGCAATGCCAAAACTTTTGTCTTTACATAGCTACCATTACCGACGCGGTGGCGCTGACGTAGTCTACCTCGAACATGACGCGCTATTCAGCCGCTCTGGGTGGGAGACGGCCTGCTTTGCGATGCATCATCTGCTGAATGAAAGGAGTCCGTGGGAAAAATACTTTGTCGATGAAATCCAGTATGGGCACTCCTACGGCCTGGCCCGCAAGCTGAAGTCGGCGATCAAAGTGATCTACTCCATGGAGGCGCGCAACAAACTCGCTTCCTTACTGGATTGCTTTACTCCGGATATCGCTCACGTCCACAGTTTATATCACCATATTTCCCCCTCCGTCCTACCGCTGCTGAAGGCTCGCGGCATTCCTGTTGTGATGACTGCGCATGATCTCAAGCTTGCCTGTCCTGCACACACCATGCTCACTGGTGGCGCTGTCTGCGAGCGCTGTAAGGGCGGAAATTTTCTGCATACCGTTATGAACCGCTGCGTGAAAGGATCGATTACAGTTAGCGCCCTGGTGGCGCTGGAAAGCTCGATCCACAGGGCTCTCGGTCTGTATGCGAAAAATCTGGATCGGATTGTGGTGCCCAGTCGGTTCTATTTGGAAAAATTGGTCGAATGGGGTTGGCCGAGGGAGCAGTTGGTGTACGTGCCAAACTATGTCGATTCAGCTGATTTTGAGCCAGATTTCAATCCGGGTGACTATTTTGTGTTTTTCGGCAGGCTATCGAAGGAGAAAGGTATACACACCCTGCTTGCAGCGGCCGAGGCCGGCAAATTCAAACTGGTCTTGGTCGGCGTCGGTGAATTGGAACCGGATGCGTTGGCAGCAGCCGGTCGCTGCGACTCCATCCGCGTTTTAGGAAGAAAGTCTGGCGCTGAGTTATGGCAGATCGTCAAGGGTGCGCGGGCCACCATCTTACCTTCCGAATGGTACGAGAACGCTCCGCTGTCGGTTCTCGAGGGCTATGCTCTCGGCAAACCCGTAATTGGGGCGCGGATCGGTGGTATACCGGAAATGGTGCGGGAGGGGGAGACGGGGTGGCTATTCGAGTCTGGATCCACCGATGGTTTGATTGAAGCGATGAATCGGGTAAGGGATATGCCTGATTCAGAACTGGAGGCGGTTGGCCGCCACGCCTGTCAATTCGTCGCAACTAATTTCTCGCCGCGCCATTATCTGCAGGATATCTTGTCCCTATATCAATCCGTTGGCGTGCAGATCGCCATACAGGGTGATGCGCTCACGCATGCTACACCTGAGTAGAGGCGCGTCCGACAGAGAATGCACGGGAGACGGGCTCTGTTTAGGCTAGCGTTGGATGTCGAGAAGCGTCATCCAGAGGAAGTCACTACGGCACGTAACCTTCGACTCGAGCTTTCAATGGAATGACGGTGTAGACATGACTAAAAATCTTTCACCCCAGCGGAACCCCAAGACGGTTCGCATGCTTGGCACGCACGGTGTGCCTGCAAGTTATGGTGGTTTTGAAACGGCTGCTGAAAATGTCGGCCTGTTTCTGGTCAGGCGTGGCTGGCGGGTTGTCGTCTATTGCCAGCAGGACGGCCACGGGCCGATCACCGAGGACACCTGGAAGGGGATTGAGCGTGTGCACGTTCCGGTGGATCTGCCGGGTTGGCGAGGAACTTCGAAGTTCGATCTGATTTGCATTCGGCATGCCAGCCGCTTTCGCGATCTGTGTCTGACGTTCGGTTACAACACCGCCATTTACAACACGCTACAGCGCTGGCGTGGGATTCCTAACGTGATCAATATGGATGGTATCGAATGGGCCCGCGCCCGTTGGGGGCTGTTCGAGCGGGCGATCCTTTATACCAATGAGCGTATCGGTTGTTTGGTGGGTAACCATCTGATCGCGGATCATCCCGAAATCGAACGTTATCTGCTCACCCGTGTACCGGCGCGCAAGATCACTACGATAACCTATGGGGCGGATCTGGTGACACAGGCTCCAGTGGAGCCAATACGGGCTCTGGGGCTGGAGCCAAAGCAGTATTTGACACTGATTGCACGTTCGGTAGCGGAAAACTCGATTTTAGAAATTGTGCACGGGTTTTCGCGGCGCAAGCGTGATTGTCTGCTGGTGGTTCTCGGCAAGTACGAACCGGAATCCGACGATTATCACCGTGCGGTGATGGCAGCGGCCAGTGATGAAGTGCGCTTCGTCGGATCAATTTACGATCCGGAGATTGTGCGGGCTCTGCGCTTCCATTGCCTGGCTTATTTACACGGCCACACTGTAGGCGGCACTAATCCATCATTGGTGGAGGCGATGGGCGCGGGCAACGCTGTTATAGCCCACGATAACGCGTATAACCGCTGGGTCGCGCGCGACGGCGCCTTGTATTTTTCCGATGCCGCTTCGGTGGCGAGGTGTATAGACCAACTGCTTGCCAGCTCGGACAGAGTGGCAGAGTTGAGTATTGCCAGTACTCGACGGTTTCAAGAAGAGTTTACGTGGGATCATGTGGGTGCACAGTACGAGGAACTGCTCCTGCGTTTTTTACCTCGCTGAACGCAGATGCTGTAGACAGCAATGGAGTTATCGGAATCGAGGGGAGGTGAATGATTCGAGTAGGAATCATCGGGATCGGCAAGATGGGGCTCTCCCATCTTGCCGTGATCAATACCCATCCGGACGTACAGGTGGTGGGTTTGTGCGACTCCACTGGTTACGTATTGGATGTGATGAACAAATACACGGGATTGCCGGTTTTCAACGACTACCGAACGTTGCTCGCAGAGGCGAAGCCGGATGCGGTGTTGGTGACAACTCCGTCGCGCACGCACGCGGAGATTTGCCGTGCGGCGCTGGAGAGCGGTCGGCATGTGTTTGTGGAAAAGCCGTTTTGTCTCTCGGTCGTCGAGGGCCAGGATCTGGTCGATCTGGCAACGACATCCGGCAAGGTTAACCAAGTCGGCTATCACTATCGCTTCGTGGGTGCATTCCGGGAGGTCAAGCGGCTGCTCGACCTTGGCGTCATTGGCGTTGTACACAATTTCCGGGTACAGGCCTACGGGCCGGTGGTGTTACAACCCAAGGGCAGCACCTGGCGTTCGAACAAGAAAGAGGGCGGTGGTTGCCTGTATGACTACGCCTCGCATGCCGCCAATCTGGTGACGTATCTCTTCGGTCTGCCTGTTGGAGTGGGTGGAACGGTCGTGCACAGTGTGTTCTCGCGCGACGTTGATGACGAGGTGTATTCGACGCTGCATTACCGCAACGGGCTCTCCGGGCAGATGTGCATCAACTGGTCGGATGAGACGCATCGCAAGATGTCGATGCGTATGGAGATATGGGGCACCAACGGCAAGATCATTGCTGATCGGCAGGAATGCCAAGTGTATCTGCGCGATGCGAGACCCGATGCAGAGCTACCGGTGGGCTGGAGTATCCGCTACACCACTGAGTTGACCGAGCCGGTGAGATATTACATGCGCGGCGAAGAATATTCGTCACAGATTGATTATTTTGTCGAAGGCATCCGTGTCGGTCGTCAGGACAACATCAGTTCGTTTGCCTCGGCGCTGGAGACCGACCAGGTACTGGATATGCTGGAGCGAGACGCCTCGCTGGGGCCGCGTACGCTGGTTGCGGGTGTGGGGCAAGCCCCAATCCGGCGGCTGACAGGGATACGCGGCGCGCTGGTGCGGTTGCTGGGTGGTTCGGACACAGTGAGGATTTCTTGATGGACCGGCTGCTGTTTGGCGACAACCAATTTTTTGGCGTGAACCATATGTCGGAAGAGAAAGCGCGTGCGCAGGCGATGCGTTTTCAGGAAACTCCCGCCATGATCCAAGTGGTGGACGCCGCGCTGGACGAGGGGATTCGGACGTTTATGTGCACGACCCATGATCGTGTGGCGGACATTTGTGATCATATGCGGGCGCACCCGGATCGCTACCACGGTTATCTCTTTTATCCGTGCATGCCGTACGCGCACAAATATAACAATGCGGTGACTGAGCTCGGTATGTTGGGTGCGGTGAAGAAGTTCCTGCCCCCCGGTGGTTTGCTGGATGCCGCGCTGCAAGGCGGCATGGCACTGGCAAACAAGGATATCGAGCGGGTGATGCGTTTGCTGATCGACGCGGAAATGAAGATGTTCGAGGGATTGAAGACACCGGTCGTTTTTCTGCAGAACGTGGTGGTGGATTTCCTGATGGGCCTGGGTTTCAAAGAAGCCTTCCGCGTATTCGCCGCGCATATCAAGGAAGCCTATGGTGCAGAGCCTGGATTCATCACGATGAACCTGCCGCGTCTGCTGGATCTGTTGGATGAGGTTGGTATAGACAACCCTATTGTGTGCGCCAATATCAACAAGATCGGCTTCCGCATGTGCGGTGGTGTGGATCTATACGAGAGAACCCTGGCCGAGCGGCGCTGCCGCGCGATTGCGATGTCGGTAATGGCCTCGGGCGCGATACCACCGGAAGAGGCCATCGACTATGTTTGTGCGCTACCGAATTTGCAATCCATAGTGTTTGGTGCGTCCAGCCGGAGCAATATTCACCAGACCAGACAGCTGGTGGAGGCGAGGTGGGGCGAAACATCGGGGTCCGAAACATCGGGGTCAGGTCTTTCAAAATAACGAAACATCGGGGTCAAAAAACATCGGGGTCAAAAAAAACATCGGGGTCAAGTCTTTCAAAATAACATCACGTCTTCGTGGAGTTCTCATACCCGCTCACCACTCTGCTCACCGTCGTATAGTGGACGCCGAAGTGCTTCGCAATCGCCGCCAGCGTATGCTGCCCTGACAGGTACGCGCGCGTCATCGCTTCGTTGCGGTCGTAGCGCCGCTCAAAGTCCGCCAGCGGCTGGGTCAACACACGCCGCTGTGCACGCGGAATTTCATCCAGCGCGGGTTCTCTTGCAATTTTCGCCTGCATCTTTTTAACGAAGGCTTCCGAGCCCAGGTAAATCTGCCCTTGCAACTGCGCCCATACGCTCGGCAAGTGCGCGCCTTCATGGACGAACTGGACGTATTTGCGGATCGCGCTGGCGCGATGCCGCCCGAAGTGCGCCAGTATCCAGTCGGTCTGTAACCATTCGGGCGCCGG
>JBPPNE010000077.1:0-18420 GCA_051306415.1 Porticoccaceae bacterium | reverse complement strand
CCGCGCTCGCCGCCGGCGAAGACCTGCCCGCGGCCGTCGCTCTCGCCAACCTGGCCGCCGGCATCGTCGTCGGCAAGCTCGGCACCGCCACCGTCAGCGGCCCGGAACTGCGCCGCGCGCTTCACCAGGAGCAGGGCTCCGAACGCGGTGTAGTCAACGAGGAGCAACTACTCGTCGATATCGCCGACGCTCGCGCCCGAAGTGAAAAAATGGTCTTCACCAACGGCTGCTTCGACATTCTTCACGCCGGTCATGTCGGCTACCTGGAGCAGGCACGCAAACTCGGCGACCGCCTGATTGTAGCCGTCAACGCCGACGAATCCGTTCGCCGTCTCAAAGGCGAGGGCCGTCCCATCAACTCGGTGGAGCGGCGCATGGCGGTGCTCGCCGGCCTCGAAGCGGTCGATTGGGTGGTGCCCTTCGCCGATGACACCCCCGAGCGGCTGCTCGAACTGATCCGGCCGGACATCCTCGTCAAGGGCGGCGACTACGCCAAGGAGCAAGTGGTCGGCTGGCGCATCGTCGAAGCTCACGGCGGTGAGGTGAAAGCGCTGGATTTTCTCGACGATTGTTCGACCACGGCGATTGTGGAGAAAATCCTGAAGAGCTAAATGTAGAATCTCAGAACGAGCGGCGTGGTAGACGAGGAAAGCATGGCAAACGAACCAGAAAGAAAGATCGGTTGCGCGGCCGTCAACAAAAAGATGTTGAATGCACCAGTTAACGATACCTTTATCCCATAAATATCCGGCGAGGTATTCACTTCTATGCGATGGATCTCAGAGTTTTCAATGGAATGTCGATAGTGACTACGGTTGATAAAATGAGGCGAGAGTGGTACCGATGAGTCGGCGCAATCTATCAATTCGATAGAAAGACAAAGCCCCCGTATAAATCATTTGGCCGATTGAATGCAGGCCCTTAAGTATTGTGTAAAAAACCAAGGAACTATTTTTTATGATGTATAGAAAGGATATACAAGTATTAAGGGGTATATCCGTCGTGCTAGTGGTCTTGTTTCATCTTGACATCGGGCTGGGGAGTGGCTTTCTAGGGGTCGACGTTTTTTTTGTCATCAGTGGGTTCTTGATGGCCGTGCTATATAAGCAGGGACACGCCGTAGATTTCTACATAAAGCGATCATTGAGATTGTTACCCGCGTATTTCACCACCATAGTTCTGGTTTTGTTTATTGCCATGGTGATGACAACTCCCAATGAGCTTAGAGGTGTAGTCAAACAATCATTATTTGCTACTGTATTCTCGTCAAATATCGGTTTTTGGCTAGAAAATTCCTACTTCAGCAAGGCTGATTTCAAGCCGCTTCTTCACTTGTGGTCTTTAGGCGTCGAGATTCAGTTTTATCTACTGGTTCCGCTAATTGCCTGGTTCCATAGGCGCTGTAAATTGTTCTTACCATTGACCATCGCAATAACGGCCATCGCCTGTTTCGTTGTTGTCGGTATTTCACCAAAAGCATCTTTTTTCTTGACGCCATTCAGGATGTGGGAGCTACTGATGGGGTTTGCCATTGCCTCGTATTTTACGAAGAATGGTGAGCCATTGGCGTCACAGAAAGCCTCATGGCTAGGCGCCTTGGGTTTCCTGCCATTGCTGGCCATTCCATTTATGGTTGCGGATGGTCAGGCGATTGGGTTTAAGCTGGGGCACCCCGGCATGCACGCATTGGCGGTATGTCTGTCGGTCGGGATTGTGCTGATTTTTGGGATACCTAAAACATTGTCGAATAGTAGAATATCTGGAATTTTTGAGACTCTCGGCGAGTACTCGTACTCCATCTATCTGGTCCACTTTCCGATAATCGTTTTCTTTATGTATGAACCATTTTCGGGAACGTTATTAAAGCAGAATGATTTTTCGCAAACGGTATATATAGTACTTCTTGTGGTGATGGCTTCGTTAGTTATGCATAACTGGATTGAAGAACCCTTTAGGAAAAAAACAGGCGCATTTAATCTTAGACTCACTGCGCTGTTTGTATTTTTTGTCATTTTATCCTCAGTAATGTCGCCATACATTGAAAAACTGCTCTATTCGAAAGAAGAGATGATCATTTTTAATGCATCGAGAGACAAATCGAAATTCAGATGTGCGCCGATTGGCAAGATTCAGTATCGGTCCGGCATTTCATGCGAAATAACAACTAACGTGCGTAATCCATCTAAGCGAGTTCTTCTAGTCGGTGATAGTCATGCTGACTCCATTAAAACGACCTTTGCGGAAATTGCGGAACAAAAAAATGTATCGGTTAGATTTATGGCTAGTAACGATGTTTTAGCCAAAGGCGGGCCTGATGCCCAAGCCGTGGTTGATGATGCTGAACGCTATCAGGTTTCGACCATTATTCTCCACTATTATCCAAATAATCTGGAGCAATCGACCATCAACCAGGTGATCGCCTTGGCAGGCCTTAAGGCGATTTCGGTTAAATTCATCATGCCAGTGCCTATATGGAAAGATAGCATTCCGAAACTGATGTGGCGAAATAAAAAGTTTCGTGAAGCGTTGCCTGTGCAAGTAGCTTCTCAGTATGAAAATGTAAATGGAGCTTTGGGTGAGTTTGTGTCGAGGATAGCAGCTGACAACTTCGCCCATTACTCAGTCGTAGATTATTTCTGCAAAGGTGAGGGCAATTGTATGTTTTCCGATAGTGATGGCGCGCCGTTATACTATGACACTGACCACCTGACCCTCACCGGAAGTCGGGTATTGCGAGAGCTTTTCAGTCAGATTGTTCAAGACTCTCTGTGAATGGCGGGTTACTTCGTCCTGTCCTTTGGTAGGAAGAAGGCTATAGCTCATGAGTGTGAGGTGGCGTCGGTTTGACTCTACGGTGGCCAGAACGAAGTTTTGGTCCCGAACAAGATCATTGCGGTAGCGATCAAGCCGCCGCCCTCCAGTTGGTGGCGAATAGGTCGGGCTCGAAGAAATCGATGACGGGATCTGGAATGTTTACTTCGGGCCGCTCAAAATTGGCCGACTGTTCGAACGCCACCTGCGCATTGAGGATGCCTATGGCCGCTTGAAGCGGCGTGATGTGTAGCCCATGCCCCCGGACTCTTTTGTTATCTATCTCCCCGACTGGTCAGCGCGGTGCATTGCAAACTGGCCGGGCCGCCTCTTTTCAACAATTTGCTAGTCGATGTGCGGTTTCGCTTTGATCTCCACCCAGGGCAGGCGGCTGCGTTTGTGGACGTCAATGACGGGCGCGAAGGCTTCCGGATGATCGAGGCTGCCCTGGGTGATATCGATGTGACCTGGTTGGCTGTCCGCCACGCAGGCTACCGGTGTGCCGCACTGGGCGCAGAAATAGCGGTCGCCGCGTTCGGACGATTTCAGATGTGCTGGCGCGCCCTGGGTATAGTTGAAGCGATCTCGGGGCACCACCAGCCAAGTGACAAAGGGTGCGCCGCTGGTGCGCCGGCACATGGAGCAGTGGCAGTTGGCGAAATTGCCGGTGGGCAGAAACAAGCCAAATTTGATGTCGCGCATGGTGGTCTCCCGTCGTTTTTATCGGAGTGGGGCGATCTTCGCGTCAACGCTGCGGTCAATGCGGCCGTCACAGCAAACGCCGCGCGACGACTTCCATTTCCTTCAGCAGTTCGTCCAGCGGCAGATCCTCCGGCAGCCAGCAGATGATGCGGTCGGCGCCGGCGTCCTCGAAGGCGCGGACTTCCTCCTGCGTCCGCCACTGCCCCTTGAAGCCGAATACCGATTTGGTCAGCTCGCCGTAGTCGCGGCCCGCGGCCGCGGCGGCGCGCTTGAGTTTGTCGTCGCCGATGCGGAACTCGTCGACCGACGGCAAGACCGGCAGCCAGCCGTCGCCCCATTCGGCAATGCGCTGGTAGACGCGCTCGGCGGTGAAGCCGCCCAGCAGGATCGGCGGGTGCGGGCGGTGTCCCGGTTTCGGGAAGCAGCGCACCGGCGGAAAGTCCACGTACTTGCCGTGATACTCGGATTCGTCCTGGGTCCATAGCTGCTTCATCGCCAGCATGTAATCCTTGGTCTGGCCCCAGCGGTGGTCGAAGTCGCCGCCGAGGATGGTGCACTCCTCGCGGTTCCAGCCGGCGCCGATGCCCATCAGGTAACGGCCACCGGAGAACGCATCGAGGGATGCCACCATGTTCGCGGTCAGCAGCGGATTGCGCTCGGGGATCAGCAAGATGCCGGTGCCGAGCTTGATGGTGCTGGTCACCGCGGCCGCGCGGGTCAGCGCGATCAGCGGGTCCGGCATTTTCCACAGGTAGTCGGGCCCCGGCTCACCCGGCCGCACGCCAGGGTACTGGTCGGAATAGGTGACCGGCAGGATGGTGTGGTCGGGCACCCAGTAGGATTCGAAACCGAGTTGTTCGGCGTGCTTGGCGACCACTGCGGGATCGGCGGCCAGGTCTGGAAGAATGGAAAAAACGCCTATTTTTACGGTGCCAGTCATGTTGCCTCCCGGGGCTTATTCCCCCTGTTGTTTTAGGTCTGCTGCTGCTGCCGGCGGCGGCGGACCGTCCCAGCTTATGCGGTTTCCGCGCCGGTGTAACGTTGCCGGGGTAATCATCCGCGCTGCCACGCGGCGATTGGTCAAACCGCGCTTCTTCCTCCAAGTGTTGCTACCGGAGGTAGGAGCGTAGGACGGCCACGACTTCCTCGACTTCCTTCGCCCGCTGCGTCGCCGGGACATCCTCGGCACCGAGGTGTTCGCGGATGTGTCCCTCCAATACTTGCGCCATCAGCCCGTTCGCCGCTCCTCGGATCGCGGCAATCTGCTGAAGAATGGCCACGCACTCCTCACCTTTTTCGAGTGCCTTTTCCAGTGCCACTGCCTGGCCTTGAAGGCGGCGGACACGGGTGAGTAGCTGCTTTTTGTCTTTGATCGTGTGGGGCATTGCTTCGATACTCTATGTATACTGGGGGTGAGTATAAGGAACCTTAGCGTCTCATGACGTCCTCTATCGCCAGCGCCGAGAACATTCATTCGCACGTCTTCAACGAGGGCAATCCGCTCGCGGAAAAGAACACTGCGCGCGCGGCGGTGCTCACGGCGATGATGATGGTGGCAGAGATCGTCGGCGGCTGGACTTACAACTCGATGGCCCTGCTCGCCGATGGCTGGCACATGAGTTCTCACGCTCTGGCCTTGGGTTTGTCTGTGGTGGCCTACGTCTTTGCGCGACGGTTTGCCCAGGATGCCCGCTTCGCGTTCGGCACCTGGAAGATTGAAATCCTGGCGGGCTATACCAGCGCCCTGCTACTGGGTATCGAACCGGACTATTTCCGCAAACAACTGGCGAGTCACGACGAACTCGTCCATGTCGCGGTCGAAGTCAACACCCGCCGCGCCGAACATGCCATGGCCAGAGGGCGAGTTCGTGATGACCGCCAGCGTCTGGCACACCGAGCCCAAAGGCAGTGTTCCGTGCTTCCAGTGGAGGCGATTCAACTGTTATTCTATTTGAAATGCTGAATCGCCTCCGCCAAACAGCCCCGGCTGTTGTCCTGCTGGTCTGTGTCGCCTTGCTGGCTACATGGCTCACAGGCGCGCACGGTCATCGCCATGTGGGAGGACAAGAGCACGAGGACACACTGCACGCTTGGGCTGGGATGGATTCTGACCACGAGCAGGGTCACCGCCACGAGCTGGATTTTGCTCACGCGCCCGCGCCTGATCTCGCCAGCACCGGACACCCTGATGGTGAACATTTCTATCCGCACTCCGTCGGGCTGATCCACGAAGACGGGCACGAAAATATCGAGTTGCAGGCGCTGCAACCGTCTCCTGGCAAAAGGCTGCCAGATTTGCCGGTGCTGGTGCTGCTTTGCTGTGCCGTCCTAGTTCTCACTCGAATCCGAACGCCTGTTGTTGCCGTCATCACCGATCCGTCCGACCCCAAACGAGCGGACTGGTCGCTACGCCCGCCACTGCGCGGGCCGCCCTCGTTCTCCGTCGTTTGAGCTGACACGCCCGGCAATACCGCCGGGTCTCGCCTCCTGCGCAATGCGCAATCGGGGCCGTCTGACGGAGATTCACCATGTCGTTTTTCACCGTTACCGCACGCGGGCTTATCGCCTGCGCGCTTCTATTGAGCCCAATCCATGGCGGGGCCACCGAGGCCCTCCCTGGCAACGGCGCGCCGCTCACCCTGCAAGATGCCGTCGCGCGGACGCTGCATTCCAGTCCCGATCTCAAAGCCTTTGGCTATGAGCTGACCGCTCAGGACGGCCGCACCCGTCAGGCGGGAGCGTCGCCCAACCCCGAACTCGTCATCGACGTGGAGGATGCCTTCGGCACCGGCTCCCGCAGCGGCGTGTCGGCGGCGCAGACCACCATCAGCCTGCGCCAAGTGCTCGAACGCGGGGCGCGCTTGCGGCGCGTGACGGTCGCCAGCGAGGGCCGCAAACTGCTCGATGCCGAACTCACTGAGAAGCGTCTCGATGCGGCCAGCGAGGCCGCACGCCGCTTCATCCGCGTGCTCTCCGATCAGGCGCGTTTGCAGCTCACCCGCGAGGCGACCGCGCTGGCCGAGAAGACCGTGGAGGCCGCGCGGGTACGAGTGCGTGCCGCCAAGGTGCCGGAAGCGGAGCTGGGCCGTGCGGAGGCAGCCCTCGCTCGCACCCGGTTGGCGCACGAGGACGTAGAGCACGAACTACTCACCAGCCGCCGCCAGCTCGCGGCCCTGTGGGGTGATACCGAAGCGGCATTTGGCCGAGCGCAAGGGCAGCTCTCACAACTGCCTGCGCTCGCGCCCTACGAGAGCTTAAGTGCGCGCATCCGCAACAATCCCAGCCTGCTCAAGTTCAGCTCCGAGACGCGCTTGCGCGAAGCGGAAGTGAAGCTGGCCGAACAGCGCCGCAAGCCGGCTTGGACACTCACCACGGGCGTGCGCCACTTCGAGGCCGGAGATGACTTTGCTGCCGTGGTGGGCCTGAGTATTCCGCTGCCATTCCGCGACCGCAACGAAGGCAACATCGCCGTCGCACAAGCCCAGTTCGACCAAGTGGATGCCAGCCGCAGCGCCACCGAAGTGCGGGTGCTGACCCAGTTGTTCGAACTGTTCCAGGAATTGCAGCACGCCCGCCACGTCGCCGACACGCTCGACACCGAGGTATTGCCGCGCGTGCAAGCCGCCCTCAAGCAAACCGAATACGCCTACCAGCGGGGCCGCTACAGCTATCTGGAATTGGTCGTGGCCCAGCGCGAGCTGCTGGAAGTGAAGCGCGCCCGCATCCAAGCCGCCGTGGATGCCTACGGCTACGCCACCGAAATTGATCGTCTGACCGGCGCAGTGCCCGGCACGACTCCCACCGAATGAGACCCGCCATGAACAAACTTCTCCCGTTGTGCCTTCTGTTGAGCCTCGCTGCCTGTGGCGGCTCTGAATCTCCGGCCGATGCGGCACCCAAATCCGCTGGCGGTCACGAGGCCCCTGCCGCCGAACCCGTCAAAGGCCCGCATCGCGGCGTGATGCTCATGGACAGCCCCTTCGCCATCGAACTGGCCGTCTATGAGACCAACGTGCCACCCGAATACCGCGCTTGGCCGACGCTGGACGGCAAGCCGTTGCCGCTCGGCGAGGTAACACTGACGGTCGAGGTGACGCGCCTCGGCAACAAGGTCAACACCTTCCAGTTCAAGCCAGAGGGCGACTTCCTGCGCGGCGACGGCGTGCTGATCGAGCCGCATTCGTTCGCACTGAAAGTCACGGCCATCCACGAGGGCAAGACCCACACCTGGGCTTACGACAGCTTCGAGGGTCGCGCCACCATTGCCGCCAAGATTGCGGAAGAAGCCGGTATCAAGACCGAGCTGGCAGGCCCGGCCACGCTCACCGAAACCCGCACGCTCTACGGCCAGATCGTGGCGAATCCCGAACGCCAACGCGAGGTGAGTGCGCGGTTTCCCGGCCTCATCCGCACCGTCAGCAAGAAACTCGGCGACGCAGTGAAAGCAGGCGAAACCCTGGCCACCATCGAGAGCAACGACAGCCTGCAAACCTACTCATTGAAAGCCCCGCTCGCGGGAATCGTGACGCAGCGCGATGCCAATCCGGGCGAGGAATCCGGTGATCGGGTGCTGTTCACCGTCACCGATACCAGTGCCGTGATTGCCGCGCTGTCGGTATTCCCCAAAGACCGCGCGCGGGTGCAGCCCGGCACTGCGGTGACGCTGCGGCTCGCCGATGGTGATGCGACTGTCGAGGGCAAGGTGGCGCGCGTGGACGTCAAGGCATCGAGCAACCAATCGGTGCAGGCGCGGGTGGTGATCGAGCAGCACGATGGCAGTTTCCTGCCCGGCAGCTTTGTCACCGGCGAGGTGGTCGTGGCGGAACGTCAGGTGCCCTTGGCGGTGAAGACGGCGGGCCTGCAAGCCTTCCGCGACTTCACCGTGGTGTATGCCCAGGTGGGCGAGACCTACGAGGTGCGGATGCTGGAACTGGGCACCCCGCAAGGCGAGATGGTGGAGGTGCTGGGCGGGCTGGAGGCGGGCGAGCGTTACGTCTCTGAAAATAGTTATCTCATCAAAGCCGACATCGAAAAGTCCGGCGCGTCACACGACCACTAAGAGGACGCCGCCATGATCGAAAAACTATTGCAACTCGCCATCGCCCGCCGCGGGCTGGTGATGGCTTTTGTGCTCGCCATTGCCGCACTCGGTGCCTACAACTTCACGCGCCTGCCGATTGATGCGGTCCCCGACATCACCAACGTGCAGGTGATCGTCAACGTGCCTGCGCCGGGCTACACGCCGCTGGAAGCCGAGCAGCGTGTGAGCTTCCCGATGGAAACCGCCATGTCGGGTCTGCCCAAGCTCAGCTACACGCGCTCGCTGGCTCGTTACGGGCTTGCGCAGGTGACGGTGGTGTTCGAGGACGGCACCGACATCTACTTTGCCCGTCAGCAAGTGGCGGAGCGCATGAGCGCCGCGCGCAGCCAGCTACCGGAGGGTCTTGAGCCGACGATGGGGCCGATTGCCACCGGCTTGGGCGAAATCTTCATGTTCACGGTGGATGCCGAGCCAGGTGCCAAGAACAATGACGGCTCGGTAATGACGCCGACCGATCTGCGCTCGGTGCATGACTGGATCATCCGTCCGCAGTTGTTGCGCGTGCCCGGCGTAGTCGAGGTCAACCCCATCGGCGGCTACAAGAAGGAGATTCTGGTCGCGCCAGATCCCGCCAAGCTGCTGGCTTACGGCCTGAGCTACGAGGACGTGTTGAGCGCACTCAAGGCCAACAACGGCAATCGCGGCGCGGGCTTCATCGAGCGCAACGGTGCGCAGTGGCTGATGCGCATTCCCGGTCAGGCCGAGGGTATGGACGATCTCGGCAATGTGGTGGTGAAGACGCTCGACGGTGTGCCGCTGCGCGTGCGTGATGTCGCCTCGGTCTCGCTGGGTCAGGAACTGCGTAGCGGTGCAGCTACGCAGAATGGCCGCGAGGTCGTCTTGAGCACGGTGTTCATGCTGATCGGCGAAAACAGCCGCACCGTCGCGCAGGGTGTGGCCGACATGCTGGAAGAGGTCAAGACCAGCCTGCCGGAGGGTGTAGTCGTCACCGCTGCCTACAACCGCACCGTGCTGGTGGACAAGACGCTCGCCACCGTGCAGAAGAACCTTTTGGAAGGCGCGCTGCTGGTTGTAGTAGTGCTGTTGCTGCTGCTCGGGAATATCCGTGCGGCCTTGCTCACGGCAGCGGTGATCCCGCTCGCCATGCTGATGACGGTGACGGGGATGGTCGCCAACAAGGTCAGTGCCAACCTGATGAGCCTGGGTGCGCTGGACTTCGGCCTGATCGTGGATGGCGCGGTCATCATCGTCGAGAACTGTCTACGCAGACTCTCGCACGAGGCTCGCGAGCGCGGCACGCTGATGCCGTTGAAGGAGAGGCTGGAGCTGGTGTTCGACGCCACCCAGGAAGTGATCCGCCCGGCGCTGTTCGGCGTCTTCATCATCACCGCGGTGTATCTGCCCATCTTCAGTCTCACCGGCGTCGAAGGAAAGATGTTTCACCCGATGGCGTTCACCGTGGTGATCGCGCTGGCCAGCGCGATGCTGCTCTCGCTCACCTTCGTGCCTGCGGGCGTGGCGCTGCTGTTCCGCAAGCCGGTATCAGAGAAAGAGAACCTGGTGATGCGGGGTGCAAGCCGCGTCTATCGCCCGGTTCTCGCTGCCGCATTGCGTCTGCGCTGGGCCTCGCTCGTGGGTGCCGGCGCGCTGGTCGTGGTAGCGGGCGTGCTGGTGACGCGCATGGGCAGCGAGTTTTTGCCCAACCTCGATGAGGGCGACATCGCCATGCACGCGCTGCGCATTCCGGGCACCTCGCTGGGACAGGCTATCTCGCAGCAGAAGCAGCTGGAGGAAGCCATCAAGCAGCTGCCGGAGGTGGAGCGCGTGTTCGCGAAGATCGGCACGGCGGAGGTGGCGACTGAAGCCGCACCGCCGAGCGTCGCCGACAACTTCATCATTCTGAAGCCGCGCGAGCAGTGGCCTGATCCCGGCAAGTCGAAGAACCAGGTGGTGGCTGATCTCGAAGCGGCGGTGACGCCCATCCCCGGCAATCGATATGAGTTCTTGCAGCCGATTCAAATGCGCTTCAACGAGCTGATTGCGGGCGTGCGCGCGGAACTCGCCGTGAAGGTGTTCGGTGACGACCACGACACGCTCGTAGCACTTGGCGCCGCTGTGGGCAAGGCCGTGAATAGTGTGCCGGGGGCGGCGGACGTGGCGGTCGAGCAGGCCACCGGCCTGCCGGTGTTCACCATCAAACCCAAGCGCGAGACACTGGCGCGGCTGGGCCTGAACGTCGCTGACGTGCAGGACTTGGTGGCAGTGGCACTCGGCGGCGAAGTGGCCGGACAGTTGTACGAGGGCGACCGCCGCAGCGAGATCATCGTGCGCCTGCCGGAGCGCCTGCGCGGCAAGCCCGAGGCGCTATCAAGCCTCCCGGTGCCGTTGCCGCAAGGTGGCTATGTGCCGCTCGGCGAGGTGGTGGAGACCGAGCTCGTGACGGGCCTCAACCAGGTGAACCGCGAGAACGGCAAGCGCCGCGTGGTGGTGACGGCTAACGTGCGTGGGCGCGACCTCGGCAGCTTCGTCAAGGATGTGCAGGCGGCGGTTGCAGAGAAGGTCGCATTGCCGCCCGGCTATTGGCTGGACTACGGCGGCACCTTCGAGCAATTGCAATCGGCATCGAAGCGCCTCGCCATCGTCGTGCCGGTGACGCTGCTGCTAATTGCGGGGCTGCTCTACATGGCGCTGGGTTCGGCGCGTGATGCCCTGGTGATTTTCAGTGGCGTGCCGCTGGCGCTCACCGGCGGTGTGTTGGCGCTGTGGCTGCGTGACATTCCGCTCTCGATTTCGGCGGGCGTCGGCTTCATCGCGCTATCCGGCATCGCAGTGCTGAATGGCCTGGTGATGGTCAGCTTCATCCGAGACCTTCGACAACACGGCATGGGTTTGGACGAAGCCATCATCGAAGGTGCGATGACGCGCTTGCGCCCAGTGCTGATGACGGCTCTCGTCGCGGGCCTGGGCTTCGTGCCGATGGCGTTCAACACCGGCATTGGCAGCGAGGTGCAGAGGCCGCTCGCCACGGTGGTCATCGGCGGCATCTTGTCTTCCACGTTGCTCACACTACTCGTGCTGCCGGGGCTGTATCGCCTGCTGGCGCGTAAAACCGTTTCCGCGGTAACACCCTGAGTCAATCATCCCAAGGAGTCTTCTGATGAAACTGAAATTGATCGCCCCGCTGTTGGTCTCCCTGCTCGCCGCACCGGCATTTGCACATCTCGTCCACGACGCGGACGAGCAGATGCCCGTGCAGCAAGAGGCGATGAAAGATGCCAAGGCCATGGCACCCAAGGCCAAGCACAAGCCCGCACCGAAGCAGGACAAGGCCACGAGTGAAACCCCGGTGGCTCCGGCTGCGACCGATCTGAAGAAAACGCCATGACCGAACCGCTGAATCAGATCCGCGTATTCGCGCGGCGGCTGCCGGGCTTGCTCGGTGCTACCGCGCTGCTGTGCAGCGGCCTCGCCGCCGCGCACGGCGTGGCCGATGACGATGGAGCCTTCATCGAATCCGCCCAGGGCGCGCAGCTATTGCCCTATCTGTATCTCGGTGCCAAGCACATGGTCACGGGCTACGACCACCTGCTGTTCCTGTTCGGGGTGATCTTCTTCCTGTATCGGCTCAAGGAAGTGGCCCTCTACGTCACGCTGTTTGCCGTCGGCCACAGCAGCACGCTGCTGTTCGGGGTGCTCAGTGGCGCGCAGGTGAACCCCTACCTGGTGGACGCGATCATCGGCCTCTCGGTGGTCTACAAGGCGCTGGACAATCTGGGGGCGTTCCAGCGCGTGCTGGGCTTCCAGCCCAATACCAGGGCGGCGGTGCTGATCTTCGGCCTGTTCCACGGCTTTGGCCTGGCGACCAAGCTGCAAGACTTCGCGCTGTCGAAAGACGGGCTGGTGCCGAACATGCTGGCCTTCAACGTCGGCGTGGAGATCGGCCAGCTGCTCGCACTCGCTGCGATCTTGATCGTCATGGGTTTCTGGCGACGCAGCAGCGTCTTCACGCGCCAAGCCTTCGCCGCCAACGCGATGCTGATGACCGCTGGCTTCGTGCTCACGGGCTATCAGCTCGCGGGCTATTTCCAATTCTGAAGAGGTTCGACATGACTGAAGCCACCACCTCACTGCACGCCAGCACGCCGCAACTGCTCAAGGCCACTGCGGTGGCACTGGCGGCGGCCGGTGCGATCCTGCTGACCACCGTGCTGCCCGCCGAATACGGCCTTGATCCCACCGGCATCGGCAAGGCGCTGGGCCTCACCGCCCTGCACACGCCTGCCACTGAGAGCGCGGCGGTTGCCGCCGCACCCGCACCCTCGGCCAGCGCACCGGCGATTGATCCCAACGCCAGCGCCATCCAGCAGCCCACGCCATACCAGAGCGGCGAGATGACGCTGACCCTGCAAGCCAACGAGGGGGCCGAGATCAAGGCGCAGATGCGCACTGGTGAAGCCTTCGTCTTCAGTTGGGTCAGCGAGGGCGGCCCGGTGAACTTCGACATGCACGGCGAGAAGCCGAACGACGGCGACAACTTCACCAGCTACTGGAAAGACCGCGAAAAATCCGAAGGCCACGGCAGCTTCACCGCCCCCTTCGACGGCTCACAGGGCTGGTATTGGAAGAACACGGGCCGCACACCCGTCACCATCAGGGTTAAGGTCAGCGGCTACTTCCAGAAGCTATACCGGCCCGGTTGAACCGGGACAGCCATGTTTTCCATACTCAAGAACCGCACCTACCGCAACCTGTTTTTTGCACAGGTGGTGGCCCTGGTAGGCACCGGTCTCGCCACCGTCGCGCTGGGCCTGTTGGCCTACGATCTGGCGGGCAAGAATGCCGGTGCGGTGCTCGGCACCGCACTCGCCATCAAGATGGTGGCCTATGTTCTGGTGGCACCCCTCGCGGGGGCTTACGCCAATCGCCTACCGCGTCGCACGCTGCTGGTGGGCCTCGACATCAGCCGCTTGGCCGTGGTGCTGGTGCTGCCTTGGGTGGATCAGATCTGGCAAATCTATGTGCTGATCTTCATGCTGCAAAGCAGCTCGGCGGCGTTCACGCCAACCTTCCAGGCCACCATCCCAGAGGTATTGCCGGATGAGGAGGAATACACCCGCGCGCTCTCGCTCTCGCGCCTCGCCTATGACCTCGAAAACCTGTTGAGTCCGGCGCTGGCGGCGATGCTGCTACTGGTCGTCAGCTATCACGGACTGTTTCTGGGCACGGCGGTGGGCTTCATGGGGTCGGCGCTACTGGTGCTGTCGGTGGTGCTGCCCTACAAGCGTGCCACTGCGCCGCAGCTCAGCATTGGTCGCAAGCTGACGCAGGGCCTGCGCATCTATCTCGCCACGCCTCGCTTGCGTGGCCTGTTGGCGCTGACGCTGACGGCTGCCGCTGGTAGCGCCTTGGTGATCGTCAACACCGTGGTCATCGTGCGGGAGAGCCTGTCACGGCCCGAAACGGCCGTGGCGCTGGCGCTGGCCGCTTTTGGCAGCGGCTCGATGGCGACCGCGCTGCTGCTGCCGCGCATGCTGAAGCAGCACAGCGACCGCGCCGTGATGCTCACTGCCGCCACGCTGCTCTGCAGCCTGCTAATTGCACTCGCTATTGTCTGGCCGCTGCTGACGCCGGCATTGCAATGGCCGCTGCTGCTGGCGGGCTGGTTAATGTTGGGTGCAAGCTACGCAGCGGTGGTTACGCTCGGTGGCCGACTGCTGCGGCGCTCTTCGACGGAACCCGACCGTCCTGCCTTGTTCGCCGCGCAGTTCTCGCTCTCTCACGCCTGCTGGCTGATCGCCTATCCCGTCGTCGGTTGGCTGGGGGCCGCGGTCAGCATTGCGGTGGCGATCTGGGCGATGGCGGCACTGGCCGTGCTGGGCACACTGCTCGCGCGCTGGCTTTGGCCGCGTGAGGACAGCGAAGTGCTGGCACATCAACATGATGATCTGGCCGCAGACCATCCGCATCTTGTTGAACACGCGGGCAGCGGACGGCACGCGCATCCCTTCGTGATTGACGAGCAGCACGCACGCTGGCCGTCTCGCTAGCCCCGCGGCGCGTTACGCACGATGTCGAAGCCCTCCCGCATTTTCCGCCCTATTGGAAGACCACCGACACCCTCAGTAACCCTTTGATACCCGCAGGGTTCCCCAAAAAAGAAGGCCAACCGAGAAGGGTTGGCCTTATTACATTGGTGGAGGTTGGATTCCCCCGTGCGGAATCATACCGGAGCGCGCCTGAGCGTTTCTGGGAGCAGGCGGGTGGATTTTCGAGGGGCATCAGGAGCTTGGCGGAAGACGCCGTCTGGTGCTGGCGGAAAGTCAACGGACTTCCCAGAGTCGCCTACGTCAGGCTGCAAAGATCCGGAACTCTGTCGCCTTCACGATAGGGCGGACGAGCTTTTTCTCACGACGCATCTCGACGATGCCGTAGTTCGACATTGTCTTGAGCGTGCGCGAGAGGTTGCCTGGTGTCCGCACTACGGGGTCCACTTCAATCACCTTCAGCAAGACCCGGTTGTCGTCGCTCAAGACCTCTGCCAACGACTTCATCGAAGTGAACCATATCTTCGGCTCGCCACGGCGCGGCTTGATATCCCCGCCTGCGATAGCGAGAACGCGCGCCTGGACCTTCTTCTTTGGCATGATGCCGATCTTCATGGGCTTCACGGAGGCTCCTGCAGTACTCACATGCTGCTGTATCATCAGATGATAAATGATCGAGAGATGTTCGATGGATACTGATACGACAACAGAGGCGGGCGGCAGCGATGCCAACGGGCAAGCGCTGGGAGCTTTCCTTGAACTCCTGGCCCACGACATTGACGCCCATCCAGTCAAATTGATGGCGGTGGATGCGGGCATGCGAAATCGCATTCAGTCATTGGTCGGTGCGACGAGCGTTGATCTCACAGCGCGCCTGCCGGACGACAACGAATGAAGCCTACGAAGCCGATATCGCCGACGACGCGCAGCGCGAGCCCGACCGAGGCAGAACATAAGTCTGCTGCGCAGCGCACAAAGTTCCTGACCATCCTTGCAAGGATTGATGCGTTCCGCAGAAACGTGACGCCGAGCGGCGAGCGTTCAGTGGACCTGATTCGTCGAGTCAGGGACGAAGCGTATTGATCCACAACGCTCAGCGTAGTTCATACCAGGTACTGCGGCCACCGCCGCGCTGCTGGTGCTCGCCTCGGCGCTCGCCGGCTATGTGATGGTGAAGTTCTACGGGGTTATTTTTCTGGGCCGCATGCGCGAGCGCCAGCTCGAACAGGCCCATGACGCCGGCCGCTTCGAGCGCACCGCCCTGGTCGCGCTGGCGCTCGCCTGTGTCGGCTTGGGGTTGCTGCCGAGTCTGCTGTTGGCGCGCCTCAACGCTACCGTCGGCCTGCTGGTCGGGCCGACCACCACGGCCTGGGGCGAGCTCGGCTGGCTGCGCGCGGGCGGGGTCAGTCACGCCAGTTTCAGCCCGCTGCTGTTCGCGGTCGGCATCGCGGCGGTGATGCTCGGCAGTTTTCTGGCGATCCGGCGCGCCTATCACGGCCGGGTCGCGCGCGGCCCGGTGTGGGACTGCGGCTATCCCTGGCAGGACGCCCGCATGTAGGACACCGCCGAGGGTTTCGGGCAGCCGATCCGGCAGCTTTTCGAGCCGTTCTTTCGCCTGCAGCGGCACCTGCCGTCGCCCTTCGACGCGGCGCCGCGCTACCAGGTGGTGGTGGAAGACCGCTTCTGGTACCTGCTCTACCAGCCGGTCGTGCGCTGGGTGGATGCCGCCGCGCGCGCAATCGGCCGGCTCCAGCAGGGGCGCATCGCGATCTACCTGCTGTACGGCTTCGCCACGCTGGTGGCATTGCTCATGATCGTGCTGTGACCTGGTCGGCACTGCTGACCCAAGCCGCCGCCATCGCCATCGCCGGCGCGCTGGCGCCGCTGCTGGTGGGCTGGGTCAACCAGTGTCGCGCCTGGCTGCAGAACCGCAGCGCACCGCCGTTGCTGCTGCCCTACCGCATGTTGCGCAAGCTGCTGCACAAGGATGCCGTGCTGGCCGAGTCGGCCTCGCCGCTGTTTCGCGCGGTGCCCTATGTGGTGTTCGGCTGCATGCTGGTGGCCGCCGGCATCATCCCGTCGCTGGGCACGGATCTGCCCGCGGGCCGCGCCGCCGACGCCATTGCGCTGGTGGGCCTGTTCGCCACCGCGCGCCTGTTCATCGCACTGGGCGCCATGGACGTCGGCACCGCCTTTGGCTCGCTCGGCGCGCGCCGCGAGATGCTGATCGGCTTTTTGGCCGAACCGGCGCTGCTGATGGTGCTGTTCAATCTTGCTCTGATTAGCGGCAGCACGGCGGTGCCGGTGATCGCCGATCATCTGCTCGCCCAGGGTTTCACCATCAATCCCAGTCTGGCGTTCGCGGCGCTCGCCTTCGTCATGGTGGCGGTGGCGGAAAACGCCCGCCTGCCCATCGACAACCCCGCCACACACCTCGAACTGACCATGATCCACGAGGCCATGGTGCTGGAGTATTCGGCCCGCCACCTGGCGCTGATCGAGTGGGCGGCGGCGCTCAAGCTGTTCAACTATGCCTGCCTGGGCTTTGCCTTTTTCCTGCCCCTCGGCCTGGCGGGAGCGGACACCGGGCCGACCGCGCTGCTGCTGGGGGTGGTCTGGCTGGTGGCCAAACTGGCGGTGGCCGGGGTGGCGCTGGCGCTGTTCGAGACCCTGAGCGCCAAGCTGCGGGTGTTCCGCGCGCCCGAGTTTCTGGCCATGGCCTTCATGCTGGCGGTGGTGGGCCTGCTGACCCGCCTGCTGTTCTCCGGCGGTGTGGCATGACGGGCGTGCCGCTCGCGATGCAGTTGGTCGAACTGCTCGCCTCGCTATTGCTGTTGCTGTCGTTCGCCATGCTCGCCCAGCGGCGCATCGCCTCGCTGGTCAACCTGTTTGCGTTGCAGGGCGCCGTGCTCGCCGCCTCGACGGTGGCGGTGGCGGCCAGTGCCGGCCTGCACCACCTCTATTATTCGGCCGCCCTCACGCTGGTGCTCAAGGTGGTGGTGCTGCCCTACTTCCTGCGCCGCCTGATCCTGCGTCTGGGCTTGCAGTGGGACACCGAGACGCTGGTCGCCATCCCGCTGCAGATGCTGGCAGGTCTGGGGCTGGTCATCTTCGCCTTTGGTCTCGCCCAGCCGATCTCCCAGTTCGGCCACGAGATCACCCGCGAGACCCTCGGCATCGCCATCGCCATGGTGCTGCTGTCGCTGTTGATGATGATCGGCCGGCGCAAGGCGGTGTCGCAGGTGGTGGGCTTTCTGGCGCTCGAAAACGGCATGGTGTTCGCCGCCGCCACGGCGACCCAGGGCATGCCGATGGTGGTCGAATTGGGCATCGCCCTCGACGTGCTGGTCGGGGCGGTGATCTTCGGCGTGTTCTTCTTTCAGATTCGCGAACAGTTCGACAGCCTGGAACTGCGCCATCTCGAGTCGCTGAAGGAGGATTGAGCCGGTGACGGAGGGGTCATGGAGCTGATCGCGCTGCTCGGCCTGCCGCTGCTGGGCGGGGCGGTGCTGGCGGTGTGGGGCGCCCGCCCCCACGCGGCGGAGATCAACGCGCTGTTCAGCCTGGCCACCTTCGTGGCCGGTGGCTCCCTCACCGCACGGGTGATGCGTGGCGGTCCGCTGGTGATCGGCAACGAACAGTTTTTCATCGATGCCTTCAACGTCTTTCAGGTCGCCCTGACCAGCCTGGTCGGCTTGACCACGGCGCTGTTCTCGCGCCCTTACATGCGCATCGAGACCGACCGCGGCCACCTCACGCCCGGCCGCTTGCGGCTCTACCACAGCATGTACCAACTGTTCA
>JBPPNE010000076.1:0-2273 GCA_051306415.1 Porticoccaceae bacterium | reverse complement strand
ACGTCGTCAGTCGTCGCAGCAGCATGCGTGCTTCGGTGAGCCATACCCAGGCTTCCGAGACTTGGTGCAGGCGATCATGGTGCATGATCAGACGCCGTGCCCGTTCGTTCCAGGCGTGGGTGCGCTCCACTACCCAACGTTTGGCCAACACCACGAACCCCTTGTCATCGGCCTTCACGGTGAACAGGTCAGGCTGTTCGGGACGTATCCAGCGGCCGACATTCCGGTTGGCCGGATGGCGCACGACCTGAACCCGGATGGCATGGCTTTGGGAGACGCTCTGCGCACACTGCCCGGCATAACCGGAGTCCACGAACAAGGTCTGGATGCTTGGATACTTGGCCATGGCTGACGCCACCACCGGATGGGCACCGTCGCGATCCTGCACGTTGGCTGCGGTCACACTCACCGCCAGTAACAGCCCCAGCGTATCCACCACCAGATGGCGCTTGCGTCCTTTGACCTTCTTGCCGGCATCGTAGCCACTGCCTCCGCCTTGCGGCGAGCCGCGGGTCGATTGGGCATCCAGCACGGCGGCTGTCGGCGCTGCAGCGCGGGCTTCCCGCTCACGCCACTGCCGCCCGCAGGCGATCGTGCATCTGCTCGAACCGGCCGCGCTCACGCCAGCGGCGAAAGGTGCGATAGACGTTTTGCCAGCGCGGAAAACCCTTCGGTAGCATCCGCCATGAACCGCCAGTGCGTACCACGTAGCAGCAGGCATCGACCAACGCCCGCCGATCGTAGCGGGGCGGCATACCCCGCCCGCCTTCGTTCTCGAACACCTCCCGTACCAGCGCCCATTCCGCATCGGTCAGGCAGCTCGGGTAAGTCTGTTCCGCTTCCAGGCGCCGATGGGCTTCGGTGTACCCGTAACGCAGCGGGGGCCTTCGACGCCACCTCGACCGTTACCGCGGCACTGCTCGCAACGCGTTCGACGCCCGCTTTGCGCAGGGCCGACACAAGCGTCTGCGCATGAACTTCAAGCCCGGTACGCCGAGTGAACTCGGTACCTATCTCATCGAGTGTTGAGGTGGCATCCGACTCGACAATCGCCACGAGCATCGCCAAGTGCTCAGCCTGAATCTTGCGGGGACCTCCTTGCTGAGCCATGCCAATCTCGCCTGTGAAAGTGATGGCTCAGTATAGAATATTTTGTAAACACCCTCTAAGGCAGCCCGGGAATACAATTGCTCCTTTTCTAACGCGGCCAACGGCAAGATACCGGAGCCTGCGGTAACCCAGCGCTTCACCTTCGGCCAACGCCGCATCCGAAAGACCTGCCGCGCAATCTCGGCCCCCTGTGAATGGGAAACAACGACAATCCGACGGCACCGAGGCTCCATCCATTCGAGATCTTTCATAACATCCCGCACGATGGCATTGCAACGCACGGCGCTGGTCTTTAGCGCGTAGCTCTGCCCGATGGTGACCATCAACAGGTCGATGGTCCAACCCACTGCACTTTGAACCCATTTGATAGGCACCAGGCTAAGCACGCTAAACAACGCCAATGCTGATTGCGCAAAGACAGCAAAAATGAACATCAGAGGCATCAACAGGGCGATCTTCACCGTCGCGATCACGATGTCGATGGGTATTCGCAGCACTCTCATCAGCACCAACACCGGCGACTCTACTTCTCGCCACCCGTAAAATTCATCCCAACTCGACGTGATCAGAAAAATCAGATGCATTCTGAGCGCCACTGGTAGCGCGACCCATACCCAGTTGCGCAGCTCGCTAATCGTCGGATAGACGGTTTCATCGGTCCACCAGGCCTCTGACATCAGCACATGGGATTCGCGGACGCCACCGTCACCCCGCACCTCGGTTAGGCGCAGCAGCGTTGATGACGGATTTTCTTTGCACAGCGACTTGAACAGCGTGTCCTCGACACGCACACCGGCGCAGCGCACATTACCAAGGTTCCCCGGGAGCCGCGTGGCGTATTCGCCGCCTGAATCGCGAAAGGCGTCCAGGCACTTTATTGCCCCATCGTGATCCGGCCGATTGCGAAGCACGCCGTTGGTCACCTGATTGTGAAATGTTTCGCGGTCCTTCTCGGAAAAGCGCGCTGCGCTATTTTCGGTGAACTCAGCCAACCAGCGTTCCCAGAATTTAACAAAAGGCTCGCCAAACCGAATCAGGGGGCGGTTTCTAGAATGAAGTGCAACACCCTGGACTGGGTAGGGTGTTGGGATGGGAAAGCACTACGATCATTTGACGGTGGATGAGCGGAACGAGATTCATCGCGGACTGAACCGGGGGATGAG
>JBPPNE010000075.1:0-5701 GCA_051306415.1 Porticoccaceae bacterium | reverse complement strand
ACAGCAGCGTGGATTTTTTGAACTGTTTAGAGCGCACAGCGCCGATGAAGATCATCAAACTGCTCACGGACAATGGCAGCCAGTTCACCGACCGCTTCACCCGCAAAAAGCGTGAGCCAACGGGGCGCCACCAGTTCGACGTGCGTTGCAACGCGCTGAACATCGAACACCGTCTGTGCCCTCCACGTCACCCACAAGCCAACGGCATGGTGGAGCGCTTCAACGGCAGAATCAGCGAGCTCGTGAATCAAACGCGATTCGCTTCAGCGGCCCAATTGGAGACGACACTCGTCAACTATTTGAAGACGTACAACCACCTGCTTCCTCAACGTGCGCTCAACCACTTGTCACCCGTTCAGGCGCTGAAAACTTGGCAGGCAAAAAAACCCGAATTGCTCGTGAAGCGAGTTCATAACCAGCCGGGACTTGACAGGTAACGAGGTTTTGGACGGGTTCTGAGCCAAACCTGCTATTCGCCCTTTTCATTCCGAGACTTGCCGCCCCGGTATTTGTCGTTGTGCTCCCCCAGACGGGGCGCCGGCGTGCGCAGGCCCGGCCGTTCACCATCGAAACGCAATGCCGGCAGTATCGCGGGAATCGCTCCGGCGATGGTCGCGACCATGCCGGTCGCATGAGTCTGCGGATGGGCAAGCACTTCGGCGACATCCTGAATCGGCGAACAGGGCACCCCCGCCGCCGTCAACTGCGCCACCCATTCGTCCCGTGGCCGCGTCAACAATACCTCCTGGACGGCGTGATTGACGCGATGCTGGTGGCGACCACGGGCGTGAGCAGTGGCAAATTCGACGTCGTCTCGCCATTCTGGATGACCAAGCACGTCCGCCAGCGCAAAAAACAGCTTGTTATTGAGCGCCGAAATCATCAGTTCACCGGACGCGGTGTGGTAGGCCCGGTTGGGCGCGACGCCGCGCAGGCCGGAGCCCGCGCGGTGGGGAATTTTCCCGCTCGCGGCGAAGCTGGCAAAGTGCAGCGTCATCCACGACAGCGCGGTTTCAAACAGTGACACGTCCACCACGCCACCGGTGCCGGTGCGCTCGCGCTCGCGCAGCGCGGCCAGCACACCGACGCAGAGCCAGAGCCCGGTGCCCAGATCCACCAGCGGCACGCCGACCCGTGCCGGCGAACTCTCGGGATCGCCGGTCACGCTCATGATGCCGCTGAACGCCTGCATCATCGGGTCGTAGCCGGGCAGGTCGCTCAGTGGGCCGGCGCCGCCGTAGGCGCCTAGATTGCAATAAATCAGCCGTGGCGCGAGCACCGTTAACGCCGCCGCGCCCAGCCCCATCTCCGCCGTCTTGCCGGGGCGAAAGCTCTGGATGCAGACATCGGCGTTGGCGACAATGAAATCACGCAGCCAGGCGCGCTCACTCTCTTGCGACAAATCCAGACTGACACCTTCCTTGTTGCGGTTGAACGCCTCGAACACGATGGACGAGTTCTCGCCCACCGGCGCGCCGTAATGACGGGCGTCGTCGCCGCTGATGGATTCCACCTTGATCACCGTGGCGCCCATATCGGCGAGGATGGCAGCAGCCGAGGGTGCCGCCAGATTTTGCCCGAGTTCGACGACGCGAATACCGGTGAGGGGTGTGGCACTGAGCACGTGGTTTTCCATCCCATTGTCGATTATTGAGTGCCCAGTCTAGTGAGCCACCGGCGGCCACGCAATCGCCGCCACCGCGCCACTAAAATACTTGCGCCAGCCGCCGCAACGCCGTTAAATCCCCTTGGATGTCGCGCCAACGCAGCGCGGCCGACCCCGGCAGGGAGGGGACGCGATGGACTCGGCAACGCGGGATTACCGCTGGCAGATCGGCTGCCTGGAAGACAATCTGGCCATCGTTCTCGATGCCTTCGAACAGGAATTCGAAACCGTCGAATTCCGCGGTGTCGAACTCTCGCAGGGACGCCTGCGCGCCGCACTGGACGAGCTGCTGCCGCAAACCCGACGCGGGCTCGCCGACATCGAGCCACCCCGCCACCTGGAGGACTTCCACGCGGGTCTCAGCGAGGCGGTGAGACTCTGCGAGGTCGCCTACCAGACCTACCTCAACGGGCGCGGCAAATTGTTCAGCAATGCGTTTCTCGAAAGCCGTATCGCGTTGGTCGAGGCGCTCGAAATTCTCCATGCCCGGCGCGATCAGCTACCGGTGGTGTCGCGCCATTGGCGCGGTGACAATCCCGCCTTCGCTGCCACCGCCGGCGCATCTGCAGCCACCGGCATTTTTCATTACTCGGCCACGGATGCCCACCACGACTACTCGCTGTTCGTGCCCGATGAACTCGCACCCGCTGAGTCGCGACCACTCATCGTTGCGCTGCACGGTGGCTACGGGCACGGCCGCGAGTACCTGTGGACCTGGATTCGGCCGGCATTGCAGGCGGGCTACCGGGTGCTCGCACCCAAGTCCGTCGACGTTACCTGGTCCATCGTGAAGCCCCATATCGACGCCGCCTCGGTCACTGGCGCGATCGAGCAGGTTGCCCGCGATCACGCCGTGGACCGGCGCCGGGTCTACCTGACCGGGCTGTCCGACGGCGGCACCTTCAGCTATGTGCTCGGCCTGCTGGCACCGGAATATTTTGCGGCGGTGGCGCCGATTGCCGGCGAACTCCACCAGGTCGCCGAACCACTGCTACGCCGCGGCGCGGGCAAGGAGGTGCCCTTCTATGTGATCCACGGCGCGCTCGATCACATTTTCCCCATCGTATCGGTGCGCAGCACCTGTGGCCTGCTGGATCGCCTCGGCTACAACCTGCGCTTCGACGAACTGCCGGACTGGGGCCACGCCTATCCCTACCGCATCAACACCGAGCGCGTACTGCCCTGGTTTGCCGGCATCGTCAAATCCGGACCGGTGTGGACCGACGATTAGGGGCCATCGATTAAGTGCACAACAAGGCCCGGCTTGGGCCAGGGCGCGACCATCATCACAACAACACTACCACGCGGACCACCGATTCCAGCACCATCCATTCCAGCACATCACCGAGGAGAGCAGCCATGCGCAAGGGCGCCATTTTTCCGATCACCGAGATCGGCACCGACCCCATCGCCATCCGCGACTACGCCCAGGCCATTGAGGCCATGGGCTACGACCACATCGTGGTATTCGACCACGTGCTCGGCGCCAATGCCGCGCACCACAAACTCTGGGGGCCCTACACCCACGAATTCCAGTTCCACGAGCCCTTTGTGCTACTGGGCTATCTGGCGGCGGCAACGAAAAAGCTCGAGCTGGCCACCGGCATCGTCATCCTGCCGCAGCGGCAGACAGCATTGGTGGCGAAGCAAGCCGCCGAGGTGGATGTGCTCTCCGGCGGGCGCCTGCGTCTCGGTGTCGGTATCGGCTGGAACCAAGTGGAGTACGAGGCACTGGGTCAGGATTTCACCACCCGCGGCCAGCGCATGGACGAGCAGATAACCTTGCTGCGCGAACTGTGGTCGAAGGATCTGGTGGATTTCGACGGCCGCTGGGACAAGGTCACCCAGGCCGGCATCAACCCGCTACCCATCCAGCAGCCAATGCCGATCTGGATGGGCGGCTGGGCCGACGCCATGATCCAGCGCATCGCGCGTCTGGCCGACGGCTGGTTCGCCTTCTTCCGTCCCAATGATGCCGGCAAACACATGATCGACAAATTGCATCGCTATGCCAGCGAGGCCGGCCGCGATCCGGCGACCATCGGCATCGAAGCCTGGGTCACGGTCAACAACGCCAGCGTGCTGGCGGGCAGAAAACAAAAGCCGGAAGATGTCGCGCTGCGCTCGCCCGATGCCTGGTGCGAGGAGATCCAGGCCTGGAAGGCCCTGGGCGCCACCCATCTCGCCTGCTGGACCATGTACGCAGGCCTGTCGGTCGACCAGCACATCGAAGTCGCGCACCGCTTCAAGGCCGCCGCCGACAGCGTCGTCTGAATACCCGCATCGCTGCAAACTCTGGAGACTCCCTGCATGAATGATCAGACTCCCCCCCTCGATGAGGGTTTCGTCCAGGTACCAACCACCGACGGCAGCATGGAATGCTTTGTCGCCCGGCCCCGCAGCGCTGGTCCCTTCCCGCCGGTGATCCTGTACATGGACGCGCCGGGGGTGCGCGACGAACTCTACGAGTTCGTGCGCCGCATCGCGCGTCACGGCTACTTCGCGGTGATCCCGAATCTCTACTACCGCTACGGTGTGCGCGAGGCGGGTGGCCGCATGATGGAGCTGCTGCAAGCCCACACCAACGCCATGATCGTGCACGACACCGGCTCGCTCATCGCCTGGCTCGATGCCCAGCCGGCGGCCACGCCCGGCCCCATGGGCTGCATCGGCTACTGCATGAGCGGCAAGTTTGTGCTCGCGGTCACCGGCGCCTTTCCCGAGCGCTTCAAGGCGATGGCATCCCTCTACGGTGTCTCCCACGTCACCCAACAACCGGATTCCGCGCATTTGCTGATTCCACGCATCCTGCCCGATTGCAGTCTCTACTTCGGCTTCGCCGAACACGATCCCTTCGTGCCCGACGCCGAGATAGCGGCGCTCGCGGACGCACTTAAACGACACGGCGCCGACTACGTCCTCGAAAAGATACCCGACACCCACCACGGCTTTGCCTTTCCCGAGCGCATGGGCTACCACCACGAGGCCGCCGAGCGTCACTGGGACATCGCCTTTGAACTGTTTGATCGCAAGCTGAAAGCGACATAACATAAAAGAGGGATGCATCCGGCACCGATAAAATAGACAGGGGAAGAACCATGGAATTCGGCATTCAGCTCGCCACCTCCGCCGAGGCCTGGAAGGTCGTGCAGCGGGCGGAGTCCCTCGGCTTCACCCACGCCTGGTTTTACGACACCCAGATGCTGTGCGCGGACCCCTTTGTGGCGATGGCGGCCGCCGCGATGAAGACCGAAAGGATCCGCCTCGGCACCGGCGTGCTGGTGCCGTCCAACCGCATCGCGCCGGCGACCGCCTGTGCACTGGCCTCGCTCAATCAACTGGCGCCGGGACGCATCGATTTCGGCATCGGCACCGGCTTCACCGCGCGCCGCGCCATGGGCCTGCCGCCGGTGCGGCTGGCGGAGCTGGAAGACTACCTGCGGGTCGTGCGGGCGCTGCTCGCGGAAGAAACCGTGGACTGGGAGTGCGAGGGCAGTGTTCACAAGATCCGCTTCCTGAACCCGGAATACGGCCTGATCCGCACCGACCCCGATCTGCCCGTGCATATCTCCGCCATGGGGCCGCGAAGTCAACAACTGACCGCGGAACTCGGCGCGCACTGGATCACTGCGATGGCGGACACCGCTACTGCCGTCGCGGCGCTGGCGGCAATGAATCAGGCCTATCGGCACGCCCACCGCGATCCCGGCGATTTCATCAAAACCGCCTTCGTTGGTGGTTGCGTGCTGCGCCCGGGCGAGGCTTACGACAGCCCCCGGGTAAAAGCCCAGGCGGGGCCCTTCGCGGCGGTGATCCCCCACAACCTGGTCGAAGCCGGCGTCGGCGATCTGAATCTGTCCGCGCCCACAGAGCTGACTGCGCTGCTCGATGGCTACCGCGCACTTTACGAAAACTATGAACCCGCCGATGCCCGCTATCTGTCGGTGCACCGCGGCCACGCGCTGTTCCTGCGCCCTGAGGAAGAACCCTTGATCACCGGCGAGCTGATCCGCGCCGCCACCTTTACCGGCCCGG
>JBPPNE010000074.1:0-57836 GCA_051306415.1 Porticoccaceae bacterium | reverse complement strand
CGACGCCTGGCCCCAGAACGACGTATCGATACAGCAGTGAATTCAAGGCAACAGCGGTTCGATTGAGCGGGTTGCCGGGCGTGGCGATTCAAGATGTCGCCGCTTCGCTTGCCATCCACCCTTTCATGCTGTCTCGTTGGCGCAAGCAAGCGCGCGAGGGACTGATCGTGACCAAAGGGGTGGCAGTGGATAAGGACGTGGCGGCGGAGCTCAAGGAGCTGCGTCGCGTGAAGAAGGCTTACGAGCAGCTTCAGCTCGAACATGCCCTTTTAAAAAAAGCGATCGCCTTCACTTCTGCTCGAAGAGCGAAATCTTTGCCTTCATCGAGCAGCAGCAGGCGGAGCACCCCGTGAGGCGGATGTGCCGCGTCTACGGCGTCAGCGCCAGCGGCTACTACGCCGGGCGTGATCGGCCACCGAGTGCCCGGGCCAGAGAGGATGAGCGTCTGCTGACCCACGTGCGGCAGGCCCATCAGGACAGCCGCCAGACCTACGGCAGCCCGCGCGTGCATGCCGTGCTGACGCAGGCAGGGGAGTCGGTGGGTCGCCGGCGGATCGAGCGTTTGATGCAGGAACACGCCGTGCGCGGCTGCTCGGCCGATCTCTACCGCCACAGCCCTGGCACCGGACGCTTCTTCGCCAGTGGCGACAACAAGATTCACGACCGGGTGATTGAGCGGCTCGATCAGGTCTGGGTCGGCGACGTGACGTATCTGAAAGTCTCTGGCACCTGGCGCTATCTGGCGACCATCATGGATCGCTACTCGCGCCGACTGCTCGGCTGGGCTCTGGGGCCGGAGAAGACCGCCCGTCTCATCCGCCGCGCCTTGGCAGCAGCCATCCGGCATCGTCGGCCACAACCCGGCACCCTGTTTCACAGCGACCGCGGTGTGGAATTTCTGGCCACGGACTTCAGGAAAATACTCGCGCGGGCGGGTCTGGTGCCGAGCGTGAATCGTCCACGCCGCATGACTGACAACGCGCACATGGAATCCTGGAACAAGTCGATGAAATCGGACATGTACCACCGCCAGCGCTTCAGCTGCGAGAAGCAGCTTCATGCCTCCATCAAAAGCTACATCGATTTCTACAACCAGCAGCGCCTACACTCAGCACTCGGCTACCGATCTCCCATCGAGTTTGAAGCCCAATGCGCATAACCAATGGGTGTCCACTTTTGCGTAGGAAGTCTCGACCCGTCCGCGACCATGCCAATGCGCTGCCCGGCTTATCCGAGCAATTTTGTTTCGACTTGCTGGTGTCATCTAGCCTGATGCGGGGAGTCGCTGCACAATCAGGACGCCCGGATGCAGCAGCTCATGGCGCGGGAGTTGGGCTATGGCCGCAACCACCGCCGTCTGCTTATTCGTATAGACTCATGAAGAGCATCTCAGCTCTAGCTCACTTTTTTCAACACAGGACGCCTATCAAGTCAGGGTGCAATTCAGGAGATTGTCATGATTATTGGCAGAAGTTTCGTTTTTGGCATCGCTTTGGTGGCGCTCGCCACGGCTTTTTCGGCGCATGCCGCCTAATACGGCGGAAAAGACACCGCCATGCCGGCCAAGGGCACGGGCATGATGGGGATGGATGAAGACACCAAGGTCACCAAGGAACAGTTCCTCAAGCATGCCGAGGAGCGTTTTGCCCGCATGGACGCCAACAAGGACGGAATCATCGACGCCAGCGAACGTCAAAAAATGCACGCACGCATGAAAGAGTGTATGGACATGATAGGTGGCATGGGGATGATGGGCGGCGGCATGGGCATGATGGGTGGCGGGATGGATATGAAGGGTGACAAGGCTGGCGGGATGGATAAGCCTACGGACGACCATTCTGCGCACCACCCGGCGCAGTAGGCCGGCGGCCAACCCGGGCCGGGGTATTCCTCGGCCCGGGCGTTCTACGGCTGTTGTTCCCGCGCTGGTCTATTCCGGGTAGCGACGCGATAGACCCGCATGCGGGGCGCTGCAGCCGCTTGACCTGTGCCCGACACGCAGGTTTTAAGATGAGTCTATCTCGAAAGTGATTTCGCCAAACAGGCGTGGAAGTTTGAGGGTGAGGAGTAGCTGCGATGAAAGTGCGTGAGCTGGCAACGCGAGTCGGTGTAACGCCTCACGTGGTCCGCTATTACGTCCGGATCGGACTGCTGACGCCCGAGCGCCGCGGCGAAAACGGCTACCGGGAGTTCAGCGAGGCGGATGTCCGGCGATTGCTTTTTATCCGTCGTGCTCAGCGCCTGGGTTTCACGCTGGCGGAGATCGCCGAAATCATCAGCACCAGTACGCGCGGGCAGACGCCGTGCCCGCTGGTGCGTGACATTATCGAGCGCCGCGTCGTCGACAGTGAGCATGAGTTGCAGGCGCTCGTTGCGCTGCGTAGCACCATGCAACGGGCCTTGGCGCAGTGGCAACACATGCCCGATCGGCTGCCCAACGGCGACACCATTTGTCACCTGATCGAGTCGGTCGATGACTAGGCCCTAGTAGGTGGGATGAAGCGTATGAGCAAGCAAGGAGAAGGCCGGTGACATTGGATTTTGCGCTGGCGAAGCGCATTCGATTTTTTATTGTGTTCTCGGTTTTTCTTACCGGATTCACCCTGCCCACGTTCGCGACCGAGGTCACGGTGTACAAGCGCCCGACTTGCGACTGCTGCAATAAATGGGTTGAACACATGCGGATCAACGGATTTGTCGTCGAGGCGCTGAATGTAGCCGATATCGTGCCTCATAAGAAAGCCAACCGGGTTCCGTCCGCGCTTGGCGCCTGCCACACGGCCACGGTGGGCGGCTATGTCATTGAAGGCCACGTTCCCGCCAGCGATGTTCGCCGACTGCTCAAGGAGCCCCCAAAGGTGCTCGGCCTCGCCGTTCCTGGCATGCCGCCCGGCTCACCCGGCATGGAGCAGGGCTCCCAAACGGAAAGGTATGAGGTGTTGAGTTTTGATAATGCCGGCAATACCGCTGTGTACGCACGGCATTAGCGGGCTGGCGAGATGGTTGATTTTGTTGACGCGGTTTTCGAAACGAGGGCAAGGCAAATGCAACAGAACGAGGAAATTCTTTCGAACGATTCCGTGGCGCAGGGTGCGCAACATAAGGCATGGAAACCTGCAACTGCATCTACGCAGGATTGCCAGCAGATGATCGCTGAGGCGGCTTACTACCGGGCACAGGCGCGCGGGTTCGCGCCCGGATGCGAACTCGACGACTGGCTCGCAGCGGAGGCCGAAGTGGACCCCGCGCGGAACGAGGACGACTCCGCGTGAATGCCAGCGCCGGGAGGAATAGGCGATGCACCGACTGAATCCCTGGCAGACCGGCGGGGCGCTGGCGATCACCGCTGCGGTGTTTTACGGAATCTGCACGTTTGCGGTTGTGGCGTGGCCCGCTGGTACGCTGGCCTCGTTCAGTGTCTTGACACACGGGCTCGATCTGAAGCCTTTATTGCCCGCGGCGGGATTGCGGTTCGGCTGGAGTGGCTTTTTCTGCGCGCTGGCGGGACTCGTCGTTGCCACCTTCGGGGTGGGCGCAGTGTTCGCCTGGATTTACAACGGGCTCGGCGGTCGCCGGTTCGCAGCGGACCGGGTGTCGCCGGCAAGGAGTCAAGGCACATGATGGCAACAGATCCCGTATGCGGCATGCAGGTGGAGCCGGCGCGAGCCGCGGGCACCGCCGACCACGCCGGGCATACCTATTATTTTTGCTCCACGCGCTGCCGGGACGGTTTTGTGGCCGATCCCGCGACCTTTGTCGGCACGCGCACCTTGCCAGATGGGCATGTCCTGGGCGCTGCCGGCCACGACCACCAGGGCGCGCAGCGGAAATCCGCGCCGGATACGCTGCCTGCCGCCGGCGGCACGATCTACACCTGCCCCATGCACCCCGAGGTACGCCAGGACCATCCTGGCAACTGTCCGATCTGCGGCATGGCGCTAGAGCCGCTCCAGATCACCGCAGCAGAGGAGGAGAACCCCGAACTCAAGGACATGACCCGGCGTTTCTGGGTCGGCGTCGTGCTCACCATTCCCGCGGTCTTTCTGGCGATGGGTGGACTCATTCCCGGTGTATCGATGGAGGCGCTGGTGCCGCACGCGCTGGGCATGTGGCTGGAACTTGCCCTGGCCACGCCGGTGGTGCTGTGGGGCGGCTGGCCGTTTTTCGTGCGCGGCTGGCGCTCGCTGGTCACCTGGAAGCTGAATATGTTCACGCTGATCGGGCTGGGCGTCGGCGTGGCCTACCTGTACAGCCTGGTCGCCACGCTATTCCCGGGCATTTTCCCGGACTCGTTCCGGGGCCAGGCAGGACAGGTCGCTGTTTACTTCGAGGCCGCGGCGGTCATCGTCACCCTGGTGCTGCTCGGGCAGGTCATGGAGCTGCGTGCGCGCAGCTCGACCAACGCCGCCATCAAGGCGCTGCTCGGCCTCGCCCCCAAGACGGCTCGCCGGCTGGCGGCTGACGGCAGCGAGGTGGACGTACCGCTGGAGCAGGTGCAGATCGGTGATCGCCTGCGCGTGCGGCCGGGCGAGAAGCTGCCGGTGGACGGCGTGGTGGTCGAGGGACACTCCGCAGTGGACGAGTCCATGATCACCGGCGAGCCCATTCCGGTGGAGAAGGGGGCGGGTGACAAGGTCATCGGCGCCACGGTCAACGGTACCGGCTCGCTGGTTATCGAGGCGCAGCGGGTGGGCAGTGACACGTTGCTCGCGCAGATCGTGCAGATGGTGGCCGAGGCGAGCCGCAGCCGCGCGCCGATCCAGAACCTGGTGGACGTGGTCGCCACCTGGTTCGTGCCGGTCGTGGTGGGGATCGCCGTCGTCACCTTTGTGGTCTGGAGCCAGTGGGGGCCGCAGCCGGCCATGGCCTATGCGCTGATCAACGCGGTGGCAGTGCTAATCATCGCCTGTCCGTGCGCGCTGGGGCTGGCGACGCCCATGTCCATCATGGTCGCCAGCGGCAAGGGGGCGTCCATGGGCGTGCTGTTCAAGAGCGCCGAGGCCATCCAGACGCTGCGCCAGGTGGACACGCTGATCGTCGACAAGACCGGCACCCTCACCGAGGGGCGGCCGCGCTTGCAGGACGTGGTTGCCGTGGAAGGCTTTGAAGAAGGGCAGGTGCTGGGCCTGGCGGCCACCCTGGAGCGCGGCAGCGAGCATCCGCTGGCGGCGGCGATTGTCCAGGGTGCCGATGAGCGTGGCGTACAGCTCAGTCAGTACACCGACTTCGAGTCGGTCACCGGCAAGGGCGTGCAGGGGCGCATCGGCGAGCAGGCGGTGGCGCTCGGCAACCGGGCGCTGATGGATGCTCTCGGCGTCAGCGTCGAGACCTTGGCCGAGAGCGCCGAGGCCCTGCGTTCTGAAGGCAAGACGGCGATGTTCATTGCGGTCGACGGCAAGCTGGCCGGGCTGGTCGCCGTTGCCGATCCGATCAAGGCAACCACGCTGGAGGCGATCCGCGCCCTGCATGAGGAAGGCATCCGCATCGTCATGATCACCGGCGACAGCCGCACCACGGCGCAGGCGGTGGCCGGCAAACTCGGCATCGACGAGGTGCTGGCCGAGGTGTTGCCGGAGCAGAAGGCGCAGAAGGTCAAGGCGCTGCAGGCCGAGGGCCGCTTCGTCGCCATGGCCGGCGATGGCATCAATGACGCCCCGGCGCTGGCGCAGGCGCAGGTCGGCATCGCCATGGGCACCGGCACCGACGTGGCCATGCAGAGCGCCGGCGTGACGCTGGTAAAGGGCGATCTGCGTGGCATTGTGCGCGCGCGCAAACTTAGCCGGGCGACCATGAGCAACATCAAGCAGAACCTGTTCTTCGCCTTCATCTACAACAGTATTGGTGTGCCGGTCGCCGCCGGGGTGCTGTATCCGTTCTTTGGCATCCTGTTGTCGCCCATCATCGCGGCGGCGGCGATGTCGTTCAGCTCGGTGTCCGTGGTCGGCAACGCGCTGCGCCTGAATCGGGTGCGGCTGTGACTCGCGGTGAGGTGTGGTCAGCTCGGTGTGGCTCCGGCACTGTTTTGGTTCGCCGGCGCTGGGGCATGCCGAACCGATCACGCGCGGGTCTGGCCTCGGGCATCGCCCGCTCGTCAGTGAAGACCAAGAAGGGAAGTCGGGGTCTTCCTGAACCCGATCATCGCCGCCGCGGCGATGGCGCTGAGTTCCTTGTCCGTGATCGTGAATTCAGCGCTGCTGAAGCGCAAGAAACTGGCGGTCGCATGAAGTGGTTGGACAGGAAAAATAGACCTGTGGGTCCGGATATCCTCATCCCGGGCATCGCCGCCAGCATCGGCTGTCCTCTATCTGTTTTCTGAAGGAGCACATCATGGCCCATGACCACGATGCGAATGACAACCGCCGGCACAATCGCAGAAGCAAATGGGTGTTCATCGGCTTCCTGGCAATCGCCGGTTATTTTTTGATCACCGAGCACCGGGCGCACCTGTTCAGCTACTTGCCCTTTCTCATTTTTCTCGCCTGTCCGCTGATGCATTTATTCCACCACGGCGGCCACGGTGGGCACGGCGGCGGCCAACAAGACGCCACCGGCGACCAGCGGAAAGACAAACCAACCGACCAGCAAAGTCATACGACCCAAGGAGAATCGTAATGGACTCCACATCCCCGCCCGCCTATGGGTTGTGGTCACTGGTAATCATCAACTCGTTCATCTTCATCATCTTCGCCTTCAGTTTTGCCAAGCCGCAGAGCCAGCGGGACTGGCGGTCTTTCGGGGCGTTTTCCGGATTCCTGGTCGCATTGTTCACGGAAATGTACGGCTTTCCGCTGACCATTTACCTGCTGTCCGGATGGTTGACCACCCAGTTCCCCGGCATCGACTGGCTGTCACACGACGCCGGTCACTTGCTGGAGACCCTGTTCGGTTGGAGCGGCAATCCGCATTTCGGCCCCTTTCACCTCCTGAGCAGCGCCTTTCTGGTCGGCGGGTTCTGGGTTTTGGCATCAGCATGGAAAGTGCTGTTCGAAGCCCAGCGCACCGATCGGCTGGCCACCACGGGTGCCTATCGTTATGTACGCCACCCGCAATACGACGGCTTCGTGCTGATCATGTTCGGTTTTCTGCTGCAGTGGCCAACGCTGGTGACGCTGATCATGTTTCCGATCCTGCTGTTCATGTACTTTCGCCTGGCGAGGACCGAGGAGACCTGGATGGAGGCAAGATTCGGTGATGAATACCGGCGTTATGCTGCCCGGACACCGGCTTTTTTCCCCCGGTGGCGGGCGGCTAAAGGGATCGGGCGACTTAGCTAATCCAGGGTCGCCCATGAACAAGATACCCCGCAAGTTCGAGGTCCGCCCCCATTCTCGGAATTTTCTGGCCAATACGGAGATGAGACATGCTGCACGACAGCTGGGCTTTTTGGGGGATGCACCTTTTTTGGTGGCTGTTCTGGATCACGATGATCGTGGCCCTGTTTTCGCTGTTCACGCCGGTGCCGCGCGGCCGGCGGCGCGACACGCCGCTCGAACTGCTGCAGCGTCGTTATGCCGCGGGTCAGATCACGTCCGCCGAATATGAGGAGCGCAAGACCAAGCTCGAACGCGACGCCGCGCCGGTCCGGTGACGGTGTGGACAAAAGACAGAGCGAGGAGGGGGTAGCGATGGATATGAGTACCAAGAGCAAGGTACTGACGGCCGCGCCCCGTGCGCGGCAGCGCTGGCCCGCGCATCTGCTGCGGCGTGTGTTCCGGGATTATCCAGGCAGCGTGGCGGTGCACCTGTGGGATGGCAATACGCTGGAACTAGGCGCCAATGCGCCGGGATTCACGTTAACCTTTCGGCACCCGCAGGTTTTTCGTGACCTGGTTCTGTTTCGCGATCCGCTGCGCCTGGCCGAAGCCTATATACGCGGCAACGTTGATTTGGACGGCGATCTTTACTCGGCGCTGGCTCTGAAGGATCACTTGCAGGCGGTACGTTTGACGGTCGCCGAACGGGCCGCGTTTCTCGCCAGGGCCGCGCTCATGAGTGGTGTGTCCCGCAGTAATCCGGACTTCCGAGAACCGGCGGGATCAAGGCCGATACGCGCACGGCTTTCGCTACGCCACTCGCGCGCTGTGAACCGGCAAGCCATTGCTTTTCACTATGACGTATCCAATGACTTTTATCGGCTGTGGCTGGATGAGCAGATGGTTTATTCATGTGCTTATTTCGAGGCTGCGGGTGACAGCCTGGACCAGGCCCAGCGTAACAAGCTCGATCATATTTGCCGAAAACTACGGCTCAAACCCGGCGAACGGCTGCTGGACATCGGCTGCGGCTGGGGCGCTTTGATCCGCTGGGCGGCCACGCATTACGGCGTATCGGCCCACGGCATCACCCTTAGCCGCGGCCAGTACGAACACTGCCAGCAACAGATCGCCGCCGAAGGATTGCAGGACCGGGTCCGTGTGGAACTCGTCGATTACCGCGACCTGCGGGGTGATGCCGTGTTCGACAAGATCGCCAGCGTCGGCATGTTCGAACACGTCGGTGTGAGCAATCTGCCCACGTATTTCGGCACGGTCCGGCGCCTGCTGAAACCGGGCGGGCTGTTCCTGAACCACGGCATCACCCTGGAGACCGAAGGTTGGGACAGAAAGAGCCCTTCGACGGCATTCATCAACCGCTATGTCTTTCCCGATGGCGAATTGGACCTGGTGAGCAATGTGCAGCGCGCCATGGAGCGGGGCAACTTCGAGATTCTGGATGTGGAGGCGTTGCGGCCGCATTACGCCCTGACCCTGCGGCATTGGGTGCAGCGTCTGGAAGCGCGTCGGGACGAGGCATTGCAACACGTTTCCGAGGCGACTTACCGGGTCTGGCGTTTGTATATGGCGGCCAGTGCCCTGTCTTTCGAGGAAGGTGGCATCGGCGTCTACCAGATTCTTGCTTCCAGACGCGCCATGGGTCGTTATCCAATTCCCCTCACCCGGCGGGATGTCTATCACCCGACCGTGCAACAAGAGGGCACTTCTATAAATCCCCATCCCAAGCGTGCGAAGCCGGATAATGTCGGAATCGTAGTCCAACCCGGAGCAACCTGATTCTCCCATGCAAAGCAGCTTCTTTGATCTTGCCAATCGTTACGCCAGTCTTTCCGAAGCGGGCGATCCGTTGGAACGCCTTGACGCCGCCATCGATTGGGAGATATTCCGACCCATCCTCGAACGCATCGACAGCAAAGAGCGCAAGAGCGCCGCCGGACGCAAGACGCTCTGCCGCGTGCTCATGTTCAAGCTGCTGATACTCCAGCGTCTGCACAACCTGTCGGATGAACGTCTCCAGTACCAGGTCAGCGACCGGCTTTCATTCATGCGCTTTCTTGGACTCGAACTTTCCGGCAGCGTGCCTGACGCCCGCACCGTGTGGGCATTCCGCGAAGCCCTCAAGGAACATCAACTGATTGACCCGCTGTTTGCGCGTTTGAACCAGGCGCTGGCCGATCTGGGTGTTGAACTCAAGAGCGGACAGATCATCGACGCCACCTTTGTTCCCGTGCCCATCCAGCGCAACGGACGCGAGCACAATGCGCTCATCAAGTCCGATGCGGTTCCCGTCGAGTGGGGCAAGACCCCGGCCAGGCTGGCACACAAAGACATTGATGCCCGCTGGACGAAGAAAGGCGGACAGAATCACTACGGCTACAAGAACCACATCAACATTGACCGTGACACCAAACTCATTACCGCCGCGCTCTGCACGGATGCCAGCGTGCATGACAGCCAGGCACTCGACACCCTACTGCGCCGGACCAGTGAGGGCGGCAAAGAAGTGTGGGCTGACAGCGCCTACCGCTCGGACGCGCAAGAGCACTGCCTCAAAGGCAGTCAACACGGGAGCCGGATACACGAGCGGGCTTACCGCAACAAGCCGTTGACTGAAGAACAGAAGCTCGGCAACACGGAGAAATCACGGGTACGTGCGCGGGTCGAGCATGTCTTTGGTGCGATGGAAAACGACATGGGCGGCATTTTTCTGCGCAGCATCGGTGTGGCGCGCGCCAAGGCAGGGGTGGGATTGATGAATCTGACGTACAACCTCAAGCGCATTGAGACGCTGATTCGTCTGAAGGTGTTTGACTTTTACAGGATCGGTGCGCCTATCGCGCGGACAACCGCATGAAAGCGGGTGGATGCTCACCCAAAACAGCCCCATTGGGCAAGAAAAGCAGCAGAGTGCAGCCAAAAACCTCGCTCAATCCAGGAATTTCAAAAAATGAAGTTTGGCCAAGAAACGGCAGTGTTCAAACGTGATTTATAGAAGTGCCCAAGAGCAACTGGATGAATGAAAGCGTTGATCGGTGACAAATGGTGCCGGCAGCAGTGTCGGCGGAGTTTTCAAACGGAGGACGGTGACTATGAACGAGGGCAAAAAAATGGTTTCAAACGACTCCGGGGCGGATGGTGCGCAGCGCGAGGTGCCGGAACCCGTCGGCGTGTCCATGCAAGATCGACAGCAGATGATCGCCGATGCGGCTTACTATCGGGCGCAGGCGCGCGGTTTTGGACCTGGCTACGATCTGGAGGATTGGCTGCAAGCCGAGGCGGACATCGACTGCACCCTGGAAGGCGGCTGATTTCAACCATTGGCGTTCTTCCCCGGCCTGGTTCAGGGATTAGCCGCGACGATGCTCTAATCCGCCCGGATAAGGGATCGGCCTGGCATGGGATGTTTCGTATCTCGAAAACGGCCCTACTCGGGTCGTCACAGGTGGCGCTAATGAAAACTCGAATGCGCATGACCCTCTGGCAGGTCGAGCAGGCATTTCCCGGCGAAACCTTGATCGCGATCGAGCAAGCGATCAAGGCAAGCGAGAACGCGCACGTTGGCGAAATCCGTTTCGCGGTGGAGGGTGCGCTGGACGGCCCGCCGCTGTTCAAGGGCCAGTCCGCGAGAGAACGCGCGATCGGGGTGTTTTCGCAACTACGGGTGTTGGATACCGAACACAACAACGGCGTGCTGATCTATCCATTGCTTGCCGACCGGGACGTGGAAATCGTCGCCGACCGCGGCATCGACGCCAAAGTGGGAGCGCAGGAATGGGACGCCTTTCCGACCGCCACAGCTGGCCGCAAGGCGCCGGGGCGCATTATCAGGCCGTCGAGCAGAACCCTGTACGGCTTCGGGAAACAGCGCCAAGAGATCACGCTTCACGCATTTCAGGACAGACCGACATGAAGACCGTTACGATCGAGGTAAGTGGCATGCTGTCGACGCTGAGCGCCCGTGGTGTGGAGAAGCAGCTCGCCAAGCTCCCGGGCGTGCACCGGGCCGGGGTCAATTACGTCGCCGGCAGCGCGACGGTAGTCTTCGACGAAACCGTCACCGATCTGAAGACCATCAAGGCCAGGGTGCACGAGTGCGGCTACCATTGCACCGGCGAAATGCTGCCGAAGCATATGTGCGCGTCCGAGGACTCGCCGGGCAACGGGTGAGCAAAGCCATGATTGAGCCGAAGAACGTTGGAATCACGAGGCGACTTTATCCGAGAGTCGCAGGCCAGGTGACACTATGAGCCAGAGGACACTAACCGTCGATGCCGAACTGGAAAAGCTGCAGCGCGAAACATTCGGTTATTTTTTGCACGAGACGAATCCCGCCAACGGGCTGGTGGTCGACAAGACAGCGCCGGATTGGCCGTCCAGCATTGCCGCTACCGGCCTGGCGTTAGCGTGCTACCCGGTGGGTGTCGAACGCGGATTCATGTCGCGGGCCGCGGCGGTGGAGCGAACGCTTGCGACGCTGCGTTTTTTCTGGAACAGCCCGCAAGGCCCCGAACCCGACGCAACCGGCTACAAGGGGTTTTACTATCATTTTCTCGACATGCAGACCGGCCGTCGCGTCTGGCAATGCGAGCTGTCGACAGTGGACAGCGCTTTTTTGCTGGCCGGCGCGTTGACGGCGGGGATTTATTTCGACGCCAGTACAGCCGACGAGACTGAAATCCGCACCCTTGGCGACGCGCTCTATCGCCGCGCCGATTGGCAATGGGCGCAAAACCAAGGTGCAACGGTGACGCACGGCTGGAAGCCGGAAAGCGGCTTCCTCAACTACCGGTGGGAAGGCTACGACGAGGCGCTGCTGTTGTATATGCTGGGGCTGGGCTCGCCGACTTATCCGCTACCCGAGGAGAGCTACGCAGCGTGGACTTCCACTTACAAGTGGGAGCACTGTTACGGACAGGAGTATCTGTACGGCGGGCCGCTATTTATCCATCAGCTCTCGCATGTCTGGATCGACTTTCGTGGTATTCAGGACGCCTTCATGCGTGATAAAGGCATTGACTATTTCGAGAACAGCCGCCGCGCAACTTATGTGCAACAACAGTATGCGATCGACAACCCACTTAAGTTCAAGGACTATGCCTCCTGTTGCTGGGGAATTACCGCAAGCGAGGGCCCCGGCCCCGACACCATCAAAATAAACGGCATCGATCGGCAGTTTTTCGATTACGTGGGGCGCGGCGTGCCGTACGGACCCGACGACGGTACCCTTGCACCGTGGGCCGTGGTGGCGTCGCTGCCGTTCGCACCCGAAATCGTTCTGTTCGCGCTCCACCATTGCATTCATCAGAAAAAGTTGACCGAGTTCAACTCCTACGGCTTCAAAGCCTCCTTCAATCCCTCCCATCCGGGAAAGTCCGGCAATCCTTATGGTTGGTGGGTCTCGCCGTGGCATTTTGGCCTCAATCAGGGACCAATCATCCTGATGATCGAAAATTACCGGACCGGTTTGTTGTGGGAACTGACGCGAAAATGCCGGTATATCGCGGGCGGATTGCGGCGAGCGGGATTTGATGGAGGTTGGTTGTGAGGGTCAATACCGAACGTACGGCCAGTGGGCTTGCATTTAGTATGGCCGTGCTCATGATCGCCGTGTTCACGGTGTCGGTCGGCTATGGCGTCGTGCTTGCGCGCCCGCCCCGTCTGATCGAGCGGCTCTTGGGTGCGGGAGTGGAGGCGACGCAAGTTTCCCGGCACACGGGGCTACTGACTGCGGTCTACACCGCGTCACTCTTATCGTGTTCCTGCCCCTCATCGCCACGCTTTCTTCAGCGAAAAAGCGCCATCAATGGAATGGCTCTATGAGTCCGGGGGCGCCCGCGAATGTTTGCCGTATGTGCGTTACCCGACTGATCGAGTTGCGCATTCCGTGTATAAGCTTGGACGCTCTGCTGAGAAAGTGCGTCATGTGGGCATGGCACTCGCACGGAACCGTGGCTGACGCGTATTGCTTCGTGGTTTTTATTCAACGCTTTGAAAAGGAACATCATCATGCAAACTGAAATTTTAAAAGTAACCGGTATGACTTGCGGCGGTTGCACCAGCAAGGTAGCGCACGCACTGAAGGCGATTCCCGGAATCAGTGATGTAAAAGTCTCGCTCTCGGCCGGCGAAGCCACGGTGCAATACGACGAGCGGCTGACCTCGCCCAATCAACTCAAAACCGCCGTGAAGAGCGCGGGCTATGGCGTGGATGCCACCACTGCCGCGAAAAAACCGCAAGGCAAGGGCGGCTGCTGCGGCTAAGTCGCCAATCAGTGAAGCAAGGAATCGGATACGTAAACCAAGCCACGTCTTACCACACTGACGTCGAGGACGAGCACGGAGGCACGATGAAAACGAGCGTTATTGAAGTGCGCGACCTGCTGTCGGTACTGACCGTAGACGAAGTGGAAAAGCGGATTGGCGAAGTGCCGGGTGTCGAAAGCGTCACGGTGAATTTCGCTGCGGGAAGCGCCACTGTGCGCTACGACGAAACCCGACTCGACGTCGCCGATATCAAGTCGGCCGTGCGCCAACGCGGGTACGAGTCCGCCGCACCCGCCGCCGCTTCCGCAGACGACGATCACGAAGGCCACGCAACACCGGGGGCGCCGGCTGCAGCCCCCGCACCCGCTGCGCCGAAAACTGCCCCGGCCGCACCTGCCACCGCGGGCGCCGCTTCCGCAGGCCCCGCACAACAAAACAAAGCGGCGCCGGACGCGGCGCCGTCAACAACACCGAAACCTTCCCCGGCCGCGCCGGCCGCCGCACCCGCGCCCACGTCCGCCGCACCCAAATCAGCCCCGGACAAAAGTTAGGACGACACGTGTCTTGCGCAGTTGCTACAACGAGGTTGGTGCTACCTCGAAAACAAGGGCACTCGGCACTTGACCTGGCCAATTCGAATGGGTCAACAACGTCTAAGCAGGAGCGAATCATGACGATAGCGAATGTTTCACAAGGAAACGCCAGTGGTTTGCCACAAGCGTTGAGAACTGCTCAGGAGGCAATCCACCTTCCAGAAGTCCAGGAGATGCTTCGCAGACTGTCTGAATACAGACTCGGCATTTTCATGCCGCACATGCACGACGAACAAACTGGTGAATTCCAGCCGCTTCCCGATGAAGTTATGCAGGTGGAATCTGGTTTGGAAGTGTCCTTCCAGCCAACGCGCGAAATCGCAAACCAGACCGATCGCTTTCTCCCCGTGGGATGGTTTTGGCGTGCCGGTGCACCGACACCCTTGGCAGTGTGCGAAATGGTTCGGGAAGAAGGACCTGGCGATACGGAGCGCTACGAGAAACATAAGCCAAAAGGAAACTAGTGTGGTGCTTCATCTTCTCGGGCGGCTTCACTACACCGGCAAGGATAAGCGGCTGATCCGGCCGGACCCGCAGAAGATGAAGCCGACTAAGTAAGGAGGCACGATGAAAACGAGCGTTATTGAAGTGCGCGACATGCTGTCGGTACTGACCGTAGACGAAGTGGAAAAGCGGCTTGGCGAGGTGCCGGGTGTCGAAAGCGCCACGGTGAATTTCGCTGCGGGAAGCGCCACAGTGCGCTACGACGAAACCCGACTCGAGGTCGCCGATATCAAGTCGGCCGTGCGCCAACGCGGGTATGAGTCCGCCGCGCCTGCCACCGCTTCGGCGGGCGACGGTCACGAAGGCCACACCGCGCCGGGCGCGCCGCCCGCAGCCCCCGCACCCGCTGCGCCGAAAACTCCCCCGGACGCACCTGTCACAGCGGACACTGCTTCCGCAGGCACCGCGAAACAAAACAAAGCGGCGCCGTCAACAACACCGAAATCGTCCCCGGCCGCGCCGGCCGCCGCTCCCGCGATCACTGCGCCGAAGCCTGCTGCTCCTGCAGGCGACAAACAACAAGACAAAGCGGCGCCGAACAAAAGCTAGGCCGACACGCGTGTTGCACAGTTGCCATAACGAGGTTGGCGCCACCTCGAAAACGGTCAGCTTGCGAAGAGATTGGCGATGTAACAAAGCATTCACAAGATGAAGCCGACCAAGGAGCTGCGATGAAAACGAGCGTTATTGAAGTGCGCGCCATGCTGTCGGTATTGAGTGTGGAAGAAGTGGAAAGGCGGATTGGCGAGGTGCCGGGTGTCGAAAGCGCGACAGTGAATTACGCCGCGGGAAACGCCACGGTACGTTACGACGAAACCCTACTCGAAGTAGCCGATATCAAGGTGATTGTGCACCAACGCGGGCATCAGTCCGCAGACGAACGCCTACCCAAGCATGTGAGCAAACACGAGCCCGCACAAAAGCATGCTGTAGCACCAACGCCGGAAGCGGCTCCGGCCTCCGTTTCAACGCCCATAGCTGCTGTGCCTGCGCCGACCGCTCCCGCAGTCGACGGCCACGCGAGCCACACGGCGCCGGGTGCGCCGCCTCCATCCCCCGCACCCGCTATGACTCCCGCATCCACCATGGAGAAGGCAGGCAGTCTCGATGATCCTTCCGTCAAAAATGCTGACGAAGTAGCGAGAGCTTTTGGCGCAGACCTCGAAAACGGACTCACTTCACAGGAGGCGTCGCGCCGTCTTTCGGAAAACGGCCGCAACGAACTCCGCTCTGCTCCGCGGCGGCCAGCGTGGCTTCGCTTCCTGTCGCACTTCCATGATCCCCTGGTTTATCTGCTGCTCGTCGCCATCGCCATCGCCCTCGTCGCCTGGATCATTGAGGGCACGAAGGGCTGGCCGGTGGATGCGATTGTTATCACGATCGTTGTCTTGTTCAATGGGGTGCTGGGCTTTATGCAGGAAGCCAAGGCACAGAACGCCGTCGCCGCACTGGCACGGATGACCGCCGTAACCTCGGCGGTCATGCGTGACGGACAGTTGCTGCGTGTGCCCAGCGCGGAACTGGTGCTCGGGGACTTGCTCGCGCTCGGTGAAGGTGACGCCATCGGGGCGGATGCGCGCCTGATCGAGGCCACCTCACTGCGCGTGCAGGAAGCCTCTCTGACCGGCGAGAGTGAAGCCGTGCTCAAGGATGCGGCCACGCTGCGCGAGGCGGCGGCGCTCGGCGACCGGTTCGACATGGTCTTCAAGGGCACGGCTGTGGCGCAGGGCGCGGGCCGGGCCGTGATCACGGCGACCGGGATGGACACCGAGATGGGTTCGATTGCCGCAATGCTTGAGGCCACCGCGGACGAGCCGACACCGTTGGAGAAGGAAGTCGGACGCATCGGGCGCATGCTCGGCATAGCGATCGTCATCATTGCCGTGGTGGTGGTGGGAACCATCCTGCTGATCTCCGATATCCGCAGCGCCGCCGATGTCATTCACGTCTTGCTGCTCGGCGTGGCCCTGGCGGTGGCGGCTGTGCCCGAGGGGCTGCCGGCGATCCTGTCGGTGGTGCTCGCCCTGGGGGTGCAGCGGATGGCGAAGCACAACGCGATCGTCAAAAAGTTGTCGTCGGTGGAGACGCTGGGCTCCGCATCGGTCATCGCCTCGGACAAGACCGGCACCCTGACCCGTGGGGAAATGACCATCGTACGGGTGATGACCGCCTCGGGCGGCACCCATGTCACCGGGGTGGGGTACGCGCCTCAGGGGCGGGTGGAGCACGAAGGCGCTGAGCTAACTGCCGGACCGCTGCATGACGAGCAAATCGCGGTGCTCAGCGGCGGCAGCCTGGCCGGCAACGCCGACCTGCGCCAGGGGGCGGGGGGCGAGTGGGAGATTCACGGCGACCCCACCGAAGCGGCATTCCTGGTGGCCGAGCGCAAACTCGGCGTCACCGAGCAGCGCGAGCGGCGTTTCGAGCGCATCGGCGAAATCCCGTTCACGTCCGAGCGCAAGATGATGTCGACGATCGAACTGGACCACGAACACAACGACGAGGTTGTGGTGATCACCAAGGGTGCCCCGGATGTCCTACTCGAACGGTGCACCCGGGCGCGGGTGGGGATGGAACTCGTCGACCTCGATGACGCGCGGCGGGCGCGGCTCCTGGCTGACGTCGACACGCTTTCAGACGCGGCGCTGCGCACCCTGGCCGTGGCCTACCGCCCCCTCGGCCCCGGTGAGGACCCGCAAGTCACGGAATCGCTCGAACGTGACCTCGTGTTCGTGGGCACCGTGGGCATCATCGACCCGCCGCGCGAGGAGGCGGCGGTTGCCATTCGCGAGGCCCATCGGGCTGGCATCCGGGTGATCATGATTACCGGCGACCACCCGCGCACCGCCGCACGCATCGCCGCCGACCTTGGGATCGTGGAGGCCGGTGCCCCGGCGCTGACGGGGGCGGAGCTCGACGCGCTGGACGGCGCGGGCTTCGCCGACGCAGTGCGCAAGACGTCCGTCTACGCACGGGTGTCGCCCGCGCACAAGCTGCGCATCGTCGACGCACTGCAGGCCGACGGAAACATCGTCGCGATGACCGGCGACGGCGTCAACGATGCACCCGCGCTGAAGTCGGCTGACATCGGCGTCGCGATGGGTGTGACCGGGACCGAGGTGACGAAGGAAGCGGCCAAGATGATCCTCGCCGACGACAACTTCGCCACGATCGTCGAGGCTGTGCGCGAAGGGCGCGACATTGTCGACAACATCCGCAAGTTCCTGCGCTACCTGCTGTCCTCGAACATGGGCGAGGTGCTGACGGTCTTCCTGGGCGTGGTAGGGGCCGGCGTGATTGGGCTCAAAGGCGCTGGCGGCGCAGTAGTGCTGCCGCTGCTCGCCACGCAGATCCTGTGGATCAACCTGATCACCGACTCCGGGCCTGCGCTCGCGATGGGCGTCGACCCGCCCACTGACGACCTCATGGCCCGCAAGCCGCGGCACTTAAGCGAGCGGTTGATTGACGTCCGCATGTGGGCGAATGTGATCCAAACCGGCGTGGTGATAGCCGTGGTGACGCTGCTGACGATCGACATCTACCTGCCTGGTGGGCTGATCGAGGGCGCATACGACCTCAAAACTGCCCGCACCGCAGGTTTTACGGTACTCGTCTTCACCAGCTTATTCACCTGCTTCAACGCGCGCTCGGACACGACGAGTGCGTTCAGGCACCTGTTCGTCAACCCGTGGCTGTGGGGCGCGGTTGCACTGTCGGCGCTGTTGCAGGTGGCAGTCGTCAACCTCGCCTTCCTCAACCTTGCCTTCGGTACGGTGCCGCTGGCGTTCGACCAGTGGCTGCTGTGCATGGCGATGGCCAGCGTGGTGCTGTGGGTCAGCGAACTGCGCAAATTGGTGAGTCACACTTTTACGCAAGTTATGCAGGCGCGCGCACAAAACGGCCAGCTCGCGAAATGATCGGAGATGTAACAAAACATTTCAAATATGAAGACCATTAAGGAGGCGATATGAAAACCAGCATTATTGAAGTAACCGACATGCTGTCGGTATTGACCGTGGACGAAGTGGAAAAGCGAATTGGCGAGGTGCCGGGTGTAGCAAGCGCTACGGTCAATTACGCTGTGGGAAACGCCACGGTGCGCTACGACGAAACCCTGCTCGAAGTCGCCGATATCAAGGTACTCATACACCAACGCGGGCAGCAGTCCGCAGGCGAATCCCAACCCAAGGATGAGAGCGAAGACAAGCCCGCACATATGCATGCTGTAGAACCAACGCAGGAAGCGGCGCCGGCCTCCGCTTCACCGCCCGAACCCGCTGTGCCGAAAGCTGCCCCGGTCGCGCCTGCCACCGCGCCCAAGCCGGCAGCTCCTGCAAGCGACGGGCAACAGGACAATGAGGCGCCGGCTGCGCCGCCGTCAACACCCGCAGCCGCTAAGGATGAGTGATGAAAACGAGCGTTATTGAAGTACACGACATGCTGTCTGTACTGACTGTGGACGAAGTGGAAAAGCGGATTTGCGAGGTGCCGGGTGTCGAAAGCGCGACGGTCAATTACGCTGCGGGAAACGCCACGGTGCGCTACGACGAAACCCGGCTCGATGTCGCCGGTATCAAGGTGCTCGTGCACCAACACGGGAAGCGGCCCGCAGGCGAATCCAAAGCCAAGGATGAGAGCGAAGACAAGCCAGCACATAAGCATGCTGTAGAACCAACGCTGGAAGCGGCGCCGGCCGCCGCTTCACCGTCCGAACCCGCTATGCTGAAAGCTGCCCCGGTCGCGCCTGCCGCTGCGCCCAAGCCGGCTGTTCCTGCAGGCGACGGGCAACAGGACAAAGCGGCGCCGGCTGCGCCGCCATCAACATCCGTAGCCGCAAAGGAGGAGTGATGAAAACGAGCGTTATTGAAGTGCACGACATGCTGTCGGTGTTGACCGTGGACGAAGTGGAAAAGCGGTTTGGCGAGGTGCCGGGTATCGAAAGCGCGACAGTGAATTACGCTGCGGGAAACGCCACGGTGCGCTACGACGAAACCCTGCTCAACGTCGCCGATATCAAGGTACTCGTGCACCAACGCGGGAAGCAGCCCGCAGGCGACGGACCACAGGACAAAGTGGTGCCGGACGCGCCACCGTCCGCAGCCGCAGCCGCCGAGCCGAAACCATCCCAGGACGCGCCTGTTGACGCCCCCACGCCTGCCGCTTCAGCAGGTGGCGGGAAAAGCGACCAAGCGCCGCCGAGTACGCCGCCGTCAACATTCGTTGTCGCTGAGCCGAAACCTCCTACGGGCGCTTCCGCCGCCACTCCGGCATCCACGCCTGCCGCTTCTCCAGCCGACGAACACAGGGACCATGAGGAGTCGGGGGCACTTGGCAAGGTTACCGCTTGGGTAAGGGATACCTTTGCCGGCGAAGACAAGGGCAAGGTGGAACCGGGCGCGCAGACTTCAACGCCCGCAGCCGATGCGCCGAAAGCTGCCCCAGGCGCGTCCGCCGCTGAGCCAGAACCCGCGCCGGCCACTCCCGCAGCTGGCGGCCACAAGGGTCACGCGGCGTCGGGCACACAGCCCTCAACACCCGTGGACGCTGAGTCGAAAGCCCCCCCGCCGGACACGACCATCATGCCCACATGGCGGCAGATTTTAGGAAACGCTTCTGGATCTCGCTGGCCCTGACGTTGCCGATACTCGTTCTCTCGCCGCTGCTGCAAAAACTGGTGGGCTTGCGCGAAGCCATCAGTTTCTCGGGCGACACCTACGTCCTGTTCGGCTTTGCCTCGGCGGTATTCTGGTATGGCGGCTGGCCGTTCCTCAAGGGCTTGTTCGATGAGCTTAAGGCCCGCAAGCCTGGGATGATGACGCTGGTCGCCGTCGCGATCACCACCGCTTATGCATACAGCAGCGCCGTGGTGTTCGGCCTGATCGGCAAGATGTTCTTCTGGGAATTGGCCACGCTGGTAGACATCATGCTGCTCGGGCACTGGATCGAAATGAAGTCGGTGATGGGCGCATCCAAGGCGCTGGAGGCATTGGCGAAACTGATGCCTTCCGATGCACACAAACTCATGCCCGACGGCAGCGTGAAAGACGTGCCGCTGGGCGAACTGACAGTTGATGACAGGGTGCTGATCAAGCCGGGTGAAAAAATCCCTGCGGACGGTGTGATCGTCGACGGCGAGAGTTCGGTCAATGAGGCGATGCTCACCGGGGAATCGACCCCGGTCAGCAAGAAGAGCGGCGGCAAAGTCATCGGCGGCGCCATCAACGGCGAAGGCTCGCTGACTATCGAAGTCAAAGGTACTGGCAAGGATTCGTTTTTGTCGCAGGTCATCAACCTGGTGAAGCAGGCGCAGGAAAGCAAATCGAAGACGCAAAACCTCGCCGATACCGCCGCGATGTGGCTCACCATCATTGGGCTGAGTTCCGGAGTCATTACCTTATTCATCTGGCTGTATTTCATGAACAAGGAATTCGCGTTTGCCATCGAGCGCGCCGTGACTGTGATGGTGATCACCTGCCCGCATGCGCTCGGTCTGGCGGTGCCGTTGGTAGTAGCCGTCTCCACGGCACTGGCCGCGAGCAACGGCCTGCTGATTCGCAATCGCGGCGCTTTCGAGGGTGCGCGGAAATTGCAAGCCATCATCTTTGACAAGACCGGCACGCTGACCGAGGGCCGCTTTGGCGTGACCGACACGCTGCTGCTGGCGCAGGACATCGACGAAGACACGCTGCGCAAATACGCGGCCTCGGTGGACGCGAATTCCGAGCATCCCATCGCCAAAGCTATCGCTGATGCTTACGAGCAGAAGCTACCGGTTGAAGGCTTCAAAAGCATCACCGGCAAAGGCGCAGAAGGCAGGGTCGATGGCAAAGACATCAAAGTGGTCAGTCCAGGCTTCTTGCGCGAACAGAACATCGCGTTTGACGACAAAAGCGTCGAGCCGCTGCAAGCCCAGGGCAAAACGGTCGTGTTTGTGCTCGTGGACGGTCAGTTGAAAGGCGCGATCGCACTGGCCGACATCGTCCGGCCCGAGGCGAAGCAAGCCATAGCTGCCCTCAAGGCGATGAACATCCGCTGCATGATGCTCACCGGCGATAACAAAGCGACGGCGCAGTGGGTTTCGGATCAGATCGGGCTGGATGAATATTTCGCCGAAGTTCTGCCTCAGGACAAGGCCGCCAAAGTGAAAGAAGTGCAATCACGCGGGGTGAGGGTGGCCATGACCGGTGACGGCGTGAACGATGCTCCGGCGCTGGCGCAGGCCGACGTGGGTATCGCCATCGGTGCCGGTTCCGATGTGGCGGTGGAAACCGCCGACGTGATTCTGGTACGCAGCAACCCGCTGGACGTTGTGGCCATCGTGCAGCTTTCCCGGGCCACGTATCGGAAAATGATACAGAATCTGGCCTGGGCCACCGGCTACAATGTCGTCGCGATTCCGTTAGCGGCCGGCGCGCTTTACGCGTGGGGCATGGTGCTCACCCCGGCAGTGGGTGCAGCGTTGATGGCCGCAAGTACAGTGATTGTGGCCATCAACGCGCGATTGCTGAGACTGGAAAAATAGCAATAACAGGGCATAAAGGCATTATGTGCGGCGGCGTACAGACGGTGAAAAAGTCTGCGTCTATAAGAAACTATCCCGCAATAATCTCTGAATGGAGTTTAGCTATGAAACGCATGAACCTTCGCAAGACTTTGAGCGCTGCCGCACTGATAGGTGCAACGATTGTTACAACAACAGCACTGGCTCAACCGTCGCAAGGCGGATACGGCATGGGCGGCATGATGGATGGCTATGGCTTCGGCTGGATGGGTGGATACGGCGGGATATGGTTGCCGATCCTGGTTGTCATCGCGTTGGTCGGCTTCGTGGCATGGCTCGTCACGCAAAAGAAGAAGTGAACGTATAGCTGTCAGAAACACGACTTGCCTGACGTGGACGTGTTGCGTTGTGTTCACGCCAAGCCTTCACGACCAGCAGTCGCCAGTAACGGAAACATTGATCTATTCAACCCTGAAGGAAAACCTACAATGAAAACCTCAATACTAGTTGCCACAATCGTTGCCAGCTTCCTGTCCGCATCTATCGTATCGGCGAAGGAAGAAACCGCGCCCGCCGCGCCGGGAATGCGTATGGACAAGCAAATGTCTCAGATGCAGGGGGATATGAAAAAAATGCAGCAGCAGATGGAGAAGGTCCGGGCAACAAACGACCCGAAGGAACGTCAGAAGCTGATGCAGGAGCACATGCAGGCCATGCAGGAAAACATGAAGTCGATGCGCAGCATGGGCGGTCCGATGATGCTGGACAGCAGCCAGTCCGGTGGCATGGCAATGGGCGGCAACAAAAACATGACAGGTGGCGACATGGCACAGCGCCAGGAAATGATGGCAAATCGCATGGACATGATGCAGATGATGATGGAGCAAATGATGCAGCATGACCAGATGACAGAGACCATGCCTGCCAAATGACAGTGAATTGAGCTGAAAATTGCGCGTGCCGGAGGCGACGCGCCACGCTCATTCCAGTGGCAGCTGAAATGAAACGCATTATTCACTCGCAGTACCAATTCTGAAGGAACCATCCCATGTACGGATTTAGCGTCCAGCTAACGTTACCTTTTGATACTGCCGTCGCACGAGTCATCGAGGCCCTGAAAAAGGAGGGCTTCGGTGTGCTCACCGATATAGACGTCAAGGCCACGCTGAAAGCCAAGCTCAATATCGAGCAGCGGCGCTATCGTATTCTCGGTGCGTGCAATCCCCCGCTCGCGCACCGCGCGCTTGAGGCCGACCCCGACATTGGATTGCTGTTGCCGTGCAACGTGGTTGTGCGCGAAGAAGCCGATAAAACCATAACGGTTGCCTTCATGGATCCCGAGGCCGTGTTACAGTTGGTCGACAAACCGGATGTGCATGCCCTTGGCAGGGAAGTACGGGCACTGCTGCAGCGGGTCTGCACGAGCCTCAAGGCGTAACATTTGGACCGCCCGCTGGCGCGCAGTAATAAGGGACGCGAGACACCAGGGCTAGTGACAGCCATTGCCCGCGTGGTCCTGGATGTGCACGAAACTGGATTCGTTCGGTTTTCAGAACGACGAAGGAGTCTTCCATGAAATCCACCGACTCGTACATTCTGACGATCAACGGCGGTTCGTCGAGCATCAAGTTCGCGTTGTTTCGTACAGGCGAATCGCTGCAACGAGGGCTTCATGGGAAGCTTGATCGTATTGGCCTGAGCGGCACGAATTTGAGTTTCACGGACGCTACCGGGAAATTACAGGACAGCCACACCCTCGACACCAATGATCGCGCTTCGGCGATTGCCTTTCTGCTGGATTGGCTCGAAACGCAGCAGGATTTTGCCTCGGTTAAAGCCGTGGGACATCGGGTGGTGCACGGCATGACGCATAGCGAGCCAGAGCGGGTTACGCCAGCGTTGCTCGACGCACTGCACCGCATCACGCCGTATGACCCGGAGCATTTGCCATTGGAGATCGAACTGATCGAGGCAATCCGCCAGCGCCACCCATCATTGCCGCAAGTGGCGTGTTTTGACACCGCGTTTCACCGCGGCATGCCGCGGGTTGCCAGTCTGTTGCCGATTCCGCGCCGCTACGAGGCGGCGGGTGTACGCCGTTACGGATTCCATGGCTTGTCTTATGAATACCTTATGGAAGAACTCGTCCGCCTCGGCGACCCGGCGGCAACCACGGGCCGTGTGATCCTGGCCCACCTCGGTAACGGTGCGAGCCTGGCCGCCGTGCGCGACGGAAAGAGCATCGACACCAGCATGGGCTTCACTCCGACATCAGGGTTGGTGATGAGCAGTCGTTCGGGAGATCTGGATCCGGGACTGGTCTCGTACCTGGCGCGTACCGAGAATATGAGTGCCACACAATTTCAGGATATGGTGAACCAAGCGTCCGGGCTGCTCGGCGTATCGGAGACCAGTTCCGACATGCGCGACCTGCTCGAACGTGAAACCCAGGACGTGCGCGCGGCGGAGGCGATCGCGCTGTTTTGCTACCAGGCCAAGAAATGGATTGGCGCCTACGCCGCGGCCCTGGGCGGATTGGATACGCTGGTGTTCGCAGGCGGCATCGGAGAGAACGCGCCTCTCGTCCGCGCGCGGATTTGCGTCGGCCTGGAATTTCTTGGCATCGAACTCGACGAGCAGCACAATACTGCAAAGGACGGCGTGATTTCCGCAGCGGCCAGCCGGGTTGCAGTCCGCGTCATGCGCACGGACGAAGAACTGATGATTGCACGCTCGGTGTGGAACATAGTGAAAACAACACTCGAGAACGAGGTTCCGCCAAGTGCCGGGCTGTCGATTGTAGGCGCCGCCGAATGATCCCGCCCGCCTCTATCGTCGCTCGGCCAGGAAGCAAGGCCTGGCTCCGTCGGCAAAGAAAGAGTGCGCAAGATGCATGGGCAAAACCGGCTTAACCAGGGAGCACGCCAGGCATGGGCGATATTTCGTCTCGCGGCCAGAAAGTTTCTCCGGATCGACGGGACAAAGTGGGCGGGAGCGTTTGCCTTCAACGCGTTCTTCTCACTGTTTCCCTTGATGGTCCTGCTCGTCACGATCTCCTCGGCCTTTATTGATCGGGACCGGGCCGCAACGGAGGTCATTGCCTATGTTGAAACCTTCGTCCCGCTAAGTGGTGACAAGCAAGCTTACATTTTTGACACCGTCGCTGGCGTGATCAAAGCGCGTGGGCAGGCGGGGGCGATCGCGTTTCTCATCCTGGTCTGGGTCACCCTGCAATGCTTCACCACCCTCATCAGCGCGACCAACCACGCTTGGGGCACAGAGGGGTACAGTTGGTGGCGGCTGCCGCTCAAAAGCCTGGTGCTGCTCGGAATCACGGCGGGTGTGGTGCTTTTGAGCATAGGCGCGCCAATGCCGGCGCAAATGGCGAGGGACTGGCTGTTCCCCATGAATGATTTCCGTTCCTGGGTCTATACCCTGGGGAGCTTTTTCATCCCCTTGCTGGCGCTGTTCTTTGGTCTGAGCCTGTTTTACCGGCTGGCTCCGCGCCGGCCTACGCGCTTTTCCGAAGTCTGGGTCGCCGCCCTGTGCGCCACGGCGCTCTTGCTGGCGGCCGAAAGTCTATTCGTGATCTACCTCAAGAATTTTTCCACATTAAACGCGGTCTATGGGACGTTCGGCGGGATCATGGCATTGCTGCTGTGGATTTACCTTTCCGGGAGCATTTTCATATTCGGCGCCTGCCTGTCCGCCGCTCAGGACGAAACGCATTCAGCGCCGGCAGACACAATTCCGGCGCACAATACAAAAGGAACTGAACCATGAAGACAAAAACGCTTTCCCCGCAACTGCGCGACAAGATGGATGCCTACTGGCGCGCCGCCAACTATCTGTCGGTCGGCCAGATTTATCTTTACGATAATCCGCTACTCAAACAACCTTTGAAGTTGGAACACATCAAGCCCAGATTGCTGGGGCATTGGGGGACCACGCCGGGACTAAATTTTGTATATGTCCACCTCAACCGGATCATCCAGCAATACGACCTGAGCATCATCAATGTCACCGGCCCCGGGCATGGCGGGCCGGGGTTGGTGGCCAACACCTATCTGGAGGGGACTTACAGCGAGGTGTATCCAAATATTTCCCAGGATGAAGCGGGGATGAAGAAATTGTTCACCCAGTTTTCCTTTCCCGGCGGCATCCCCAGCCACGTTGCACCGGAAACCCCGGGCTCCATCAACGAAGGCGGCGAACTCGGCTATGCGCTTTCACATGCCTATGGTGCAGCGTTCGACAACCCCGATCTGCTGGTGGCCTGCGTGGTGGGCGATGGCGAGGCAGAAACCGGCCCGATGGCCACCAGTTGGCACTCGAACAAATTTCTCAATCCGGTTCACGACGGTGCCGTGCTACCCATTCTGCACCTGAACGGCTACAAGATCGCCGGCCCCACCGTGCTGGCGCGCATTTCCCGCGACGAGTTGGAGGCGCTGTTCCGCGGCTATGGCTACACGCCGTATTTCGTCGAGGACGACGACCCCGAGCAGATGCATCAGTTAATGGCGGCCACCCTCGACATCGTGGTTGCCGAGATCCAGCGCATCCAGCGCGACGCGCGCGCCAATGGGTTTGGCGAGCGCCCACGCTGGCCCATGATCATCCTGCGCTCGCCGAAAGGCTGGACCGGACCTGAAACAGTGGATGGCAAACAGATCGAAGGGACCTTTCGCGCGCACCAGGTGCCGGTTGCAGAGCTTGCGACAAAACCCAAGCACTTGAAGATACTCGAGCAGTGGATGAAAAGTTACCGTCCGGAAGAATTATTCGATGCCCAGGGCAGGCTGATAGCGGAACTGGCCGAACTGGCGCCGACAGGCGAGCGGCGCATGGGCGCCAACCCGCACGCCAATGGCGGCATGCTGCTGCGCGATCTGAAAATGCCGGACTTCCGCGACTATGCGGTCAAGGTGCCGAAGCCCGGCGAGGTGGTAGCCGAAGCGACGCGCGCGCAGGGTGCGTTCATGCGCGACGTGATGAAGCTCAACGCCGAGGCACGCAACTTCCGTATTTTCAGCCCGGACGAAACCGCGTCGAATCGCTGGAATGCGCTGTTCGAAGTGACGAACCGCTGTTCGACGGCAGAGATTCTTCCCGGCGACGAGCATGTCGCGCCCGATGGCAGGGTGATGGAGATGTTGAGTGAGCATCAGTGTCAGGGCTGGCTCGAAGGTTATCTGCTGACCGGGCGACATGGCTTTTTCTCCTGCTATGAAGCCTTCATCCACATAGTCGATTCGATGTTCAACCAGCATGCCAAGTGGCTCGACGTGACACGCGACATTGCGTGGCGTCGGCCTATTGCCTCGCTGAACTATTTGCTGTCTTCGCACGTGTGGCGGCAGGACCACAATGGCTTCAGCCATCAGGACCCGGGGTTTATCGACCTGGTGGCAAACAAGAAGGCTGAAGTCATCCGTATCTATCTGCCGCCCGATGCCAACACCCTGCTGTCGGTGACCGACCATTGCCTGCGCAGCCGCCATTACGTCAATGTGATTGTGGCCGGCAAGCAGCCTGAACTGCAATGGCTGGACATGGATGCGGCGATCAAACACTGCACCGCCGGGCTTGGCATCTGGGAATGGGCCAGCAACGACGAAGGGGGAGATCCCGATGTGGTCATGGCCTGCTGCGGCGACGTGCCGACGCTGGAGACGCTGGCGGCGGTGGACCTGCTTAGACAGCATCTGCCGGAACTCAAAATACGCGTCATCAACGTGGTGGACTTGATGGCGCTGCAGCCCCAGAGTGAGCATCCCCATGGTTTTAGCGACAAGGATTTCGATGTTTTATTCACCACAGATAAACCCATTGTCTTCGCCTACCATGGTTATCCCTCGCTGATCCATCAACTGACGTATCGGCGCGCCAACCACGCTAATCTGCACGTGCGCGGCTACAAGGAAGAAGGCACAACCACCACGCCGTTCGACATGGTGGTGTTGAATGATATGGATCGCTTCCACTTGGCCCAAGACGTGATTGATCGGGTGCCGGGTTTGGGGTCTCGTGCCGCGCACTTAACCCAAGTCATCCGCGATAAACTCATCGAACACACGCAATACATACGACAGCACGGCCAGGATATGCCAGAGATTCGGGATTGGAAATGGAAACCAATCCATGAATAAATTGAGACAAATTTGGGGCGATCTGCGGGCAAGCTTCTGGTTTATGCCTTTGCTGATGGTCGCGGTCAGTATTGTCTTAGCGGCAGCGTTGATCGAAGTAGACTCCGCCGGGAGTGCCCAATGGATGAACCAGTGGCCACGCCTGTTTGGGACCGGGACGGAAGGGGCGCGCCAGATGTTGGCGACGCTTGCCGGTTCGATGATATCCGTTATGGGTATCACGTTTTCCATGACTCTGCTGGCAATGACTCTGGCTTCGGGTCAGTACACCTCGCGCATCTTGCGGAACTTCATGCGCAGCCGCGTCACGCAGGTCACACTCGGTATCTTCGGCGGAACTTTTGTCTATTGCCTGATCGTGTTGCGCACCATTCGCGGCGGTGAAACCGAATTCGTGCCAAGCATGGCGGTTTTCTTTGCATTTATCCTGGCGCTCTGCGGCGTTGGCGTCCTTATTTATTTCATTCATCACATCGCCTCGTCGATCCAGGCTTCCAACATCATCGCCTCGGTTGCTCGTGAAGCCATCGCGGCCATTGACCGGCTATTTCCGGAAAAACTGGGACACGGACCCGATGAAGATGAGGGCCAGGACCAGGTGCTTCGGTCTCTGGATGAGAGGACCTGGTACGCAGTGCCGGCAGCCGCGAGCGGCTACATACAGAGCGTGGATAATGATGCCCTCCTGGGCTTGGCGCGGGACAGGAAGACCATCGTGCAGATGGAGCACGGCGTCGGCGCGTTCGTTGTGCAAGATGCTGCGTTGGCGTCGCTCGCCCTGACTTACCCGCCGGATCAGGAGATGATTGCTGCCCTGAATAAGGCTTACAGCATCAGCCGCCATCGCACGGTGGAACAGGATCCTTCTTTCGGTATCAGACAGATCGTGGATATGGCATTGAAGGCGCTTTCGCCCGGTGTTAATGACACCTCGACGGCCGTGATGTGCGTGGATTATCTGACGGCGATTCTGACTCGGCTGGCCTGTCGGCAATTCCCGTTATCGCACCGTTACGAGGGAGAAACACTGCGTGTGATTGCCATCGTTCCGACCTTTGAAGGACTGTTGGCCGAGGCGTTCGATCAGATTCGGGGCAGCGCCGCAGGCAATGTCGCCATCATGGCGCGCATGCTCAGCGCCTTCGCGGTCCTCGCCGAACTCACGACCAGTCCGCGCCGCCGGCAGGCACTTCACGAACAGGTGCAGTGGCTGGCCGAATTGGCAGGCCGCACCATCGAAGCCACCCATGATCGCGAGCGGATCGCAAAGCGGTTGTTGGAAGTGCGCGAAGCGCTCGAACCCGAGCCTGCTTTGTGCGCAGAGGAAGAGAGGGCATAGGGTTATGAAACCGAACCCGGAAATGGCAGGCGCGACCTCGACTCCGTTCGACACGGCAGTGATGAATGATCTGGATGGCTTTCATTTTATCGCCGACGTCATCAACCGAGTGCCCGCCCTAGAGTCGCCAGACGGCCTCAGTCAGGCCGAGGCGCAGACGAAAGGATGATGATGAAAATCAACTCAAAGGATTTCCGGGTACAGGAAGGCGACAAGGTCAATCTCGCAAAGTGGCCGACGCAGGTCGAACCGGTGTACAAATCGAAGAAAAAATACAAAAAATTCCTGCGACGAAATGTCGAGGAGCTAAGCGAACTGCAGCGCCTTCACTACGCCTCCAACCGCTATTCGTTGCTGCTGATCTTTCAGGCGATGGACGCTGCCGGCAAGGACGGCGCCATCCGGCACGTCATGTCCGGCGTCAACCCGCAAGGCTGCCAGGTGTTCAGCTTCAAACACCCGAGTGCTACCGAGCTGGAGCACGACTTTCTGTGGCGCACCACCCGCTCCCTGCCGGAACGCGGCCGCATCGGCATCTTCAACCGCTCCTATTACGAGGAAGTGCTGATCGTCCGCGTGCATCCGCAGATCCTGCGCACGCAGGGACTGCCGGACGCACTGCTCGACGAGGACACCGTCTGGAAGGAGCGCTATCGCTCCATCGTGGATATGGAAAACCATCTCTACCGCAACGGAACGCGGATCATAAAGTTCTTTCTTCACTTGTCGAAGGAAGAGCAGAGAAAGCGATTCCTTGATCGCCTCGATGAGCCGGACAAGAACTGGAAGTTCGGCGACGCAGATCTTCACGAGCGGAAATACTGGGCGCATTACATGGCCGCCTATGAGGATTGCTTGAACGCGACAAGCACCGATCACGCCCCCTGGTACATCGTTCCTGCCGATGACAAAAAGAATGCACGTTTGATCGTGTTGCAAGCCATCCTGGATGCGTTCAATGAACTCGACATGGCCTACCCCAAGACCACTGCGAAGCGCCGGAAAGAGTTGGAATCCATCCGCAAGCAGCTGGCGAAGTAGTGCGCCAGCGGAAATGGAGCAATGCAAAATGAATGCAACTAAGATTATGGATACCGCGAGTGCGCTGGTCGCCGCTGATAAGGGCCTGCTGGCGATGGATGAAAGCAATCCTACCTACAACAAACGCTTTGCCTGCTTGGGGATTTCCCAAACCGAGGCAGCAAGGCGTACTTGGCGGGAATTGATCGTGACCACGCCCGGTCTCGGTGAGTGCATCAGCGGCGAGATTCTCTACGACGAGACGATCCGCCACCGCAACAGAAGTAAAGACGGTACCCCCTTTATTAAAGGCATCATTGCCCTCTTCACCGCAGCCGCTGTATGGGGCGGAGCATTTGCTCATGGAACGCCGGTTGAGAAGATGAAACCGAGCGTTGTTGCGGCTGAAATCGGGAAAGGCGAGAAGCCCTCTCGGCCACCCGAGCAACTTTACGGTACTTGGACGGCCAAAGACGTGGACGCGAAAATGGGCGAGGTCAGGATCCGGCTCACCTTCCGCCGAGAAGGAAAAGCAACTCTCCTGGCGTGGTCCGATATTCCGTTTGCCGGCCAAGTCCGAGATCTCAAAGGCTCATTTTCAGTGCATGGCGATACGATTCGGTCGGCGGCGATTCGGGATGGAAAAAAGGCGAAGTTTTCCTTTGAAAGTGACCAGTTGGTGCTGCGTTTCAAGAGCGGCAAAGTCGTGCGCTTCGACCGGGAATAGTGGTCGGTTCGATCCCCGAAAATAGGCTTGGCCACGACGTGCCGCTTTTGACTAGGCGGAAGACAACGAACAAAAACTTATGGAGCGCGGCGTCGGCGCGTTTGTTGTGCAAAATACCGCATTGGCGTCGCTCGCCCTGGAAGATCCTCCGGATCAAGAGACGATCGAGTCCCTGAATGCTGCTTACAGCATCGACCGCCATCGCACGGTGGAACAGGACCCCGCTTTCGGTATCCGCCAGCTCGTGGATATGGCCTTGAAGGCACTTTCGCCCGGTATCAATGACACCTCGACGGCCGTGATGTGCGTGGATTACCTGACGGCGATTCTGGCACAGCTGGCTTCGCGGAAATTTCCCGCATCGCTGCGCTACGAGGGAGACGAACTGCGTGTGATCGCCATCGCCACGACCTTTGAAGGACTGCTGGCCGAGGCGTTCGACCAGATCAGGGAGAGCGCTGAAGGCAATATCGGCATCATGGCGCGCATGCTCGGTGCCTTCGAGACCCTCGCCGATTTCACGACCAACCCGCGCCGCCGGCGGGCACTGCACGAACAAGTGCAGTGGCTTGCTGAATTGGCGGGCCGCAGCACCGAAGCCGCCCAGGATCGCGCGCGGATTGCAAAGCGGCTGATGGAGGTGCGCAAAACACTTGAAGCCGAGCCCGCTGTGAGTGTTGAGGAAGCGAAGGCATAGTTTTATGAAACCAGACCGCGATATGGCAAGCAAAACCCGTTCAGCGAATTTCGGCGTAGTCGTTACAGTGCAAGGTGGGAAGGCGCAGATTTTTTGTGGCGCGGCGGAATTTACCGGTCAGCGATTGTCTGCGATGCGGTTCGAGCTCGGTGCTTACATCGATATTTTAGTCGGCAAGTACCGAAGCAGGAACCGCGATCCTGCGGTTCCGAGCGAGCGTGTTCCCGCGCAACGATTGCCTCGCAGTTGTCATAACCTGTTTCTGAGGGCAGTGTTGCTCGGTTTTGTGTGCTGCATGCTGACATGGACGGTCTTGGCGAAGGAACCCGTCGGCAAGGCCGGCGAAGCGCAGAAGCTAACCGCACCCGTCAAACAAGAACTCTCCTTGGCACCCGCAAAGGTGGACGTAAAACCCGTAGCGCACGATGAAGAGATCCGCAAACGACTCCAGCGTGTTCTGGATGCCACCGACTGGTTTACCGACCCACAAGTCCGGGTCGAGGAAGGCATCGTCTTTCTCAATGGCAAGGTGGAGTCCGATGAGCTGAAGAAATGGGCTGGCGATTTGGCGCACAACACGCAGGACGTTGTCGCCGTGGTCAACCGCTTGCAGGTGGACCAGCAGTCGGTATGGGATTTCCGCCAGGCGTGGAGTGGCGTAATGCTGTTATGGCGCGATTTCAATCGCGCGCTGCCTTTCCTTGTTTTTGCACTGCTCATTCTGGCTCTGTCGGTGGGCAGTGCCCTGCTGACCATTCGCGGCGTCCAAGCGCTGCTGCGCCTACGGATTCGGACCAAACTCCTGCAAAATGTGATCGCGCGTACGGCGGGCGGACTCGTTCTCATCTGTGGCGTCTATCTCATTCTGAGAGTCTCCGGCCTGACGCAACTGGCTTTGACGCTGGTCGGCGGCACCGGTCTGGTCGGCCTGATCATTGGTATCGCATTCCGGGACATCACCGAGAATTTTCTGGCGAGCATCTTCCTCAGCATGCAGCCACCGTTTGAGACCGGCGACTTGGTCGAAATTTCCGGCGTGACCGGCTACGTGCAGCAGTTGAACATGCGCACCACGATCTTGATGACCCTCGATGGAAATCTCGTGCAGATCCCGAACGCCAGCGTTTACAAGAGCACCCTCAGCAACTTCACTACCAATGCCAACCGGCGCGAGAACTTTGTCGTCGGCATCGGCTACGATGATGCGATCAACGAGGCACAGGAGATTGCACGAGGGGTCTTGGCAGACCACCCGGCCGTTCTGAACGATCCCGAACCCGCAGTGTTGGCGGACAATCTGGGGGCGTCTACCGTCAACCTGCGCGTCTACTTTTGGATCAACGGCCGCGAACACAGTTGGTTGAAGGTGCGTTCTTCGGTGATCCGGCTGGTGAAACGTGCCTTTCAGGAACATGGCATCTCGATGCCCGACGAGGCCAGGGAGGTTGTCTTCCCGCAAGGTATCCCCATCACCATGCTCGAGGGGAAACCGGCAGAGGCGCACGCTGCTGAAAAGGGGAAACGGTTCTCCGCTGAAGCGCGGCATGAAGAACTCAATGTGGTGTCCACGAAAGCGGAAGCCGGTTTATACAGCGAGGCCAACGTCATCGAGGAACAGGCACGGCAGGCACAACCGCTGAAGGAAGGGGAGAATCTCTTGCCGGGCGCTTCCGCAACCGTCGCCGCGAAACAGACGAAAGAACCTAATCCATAAAAAAACATGAGCGACACCACATCCTTTGCATTGGGAAATCAGCGGGCCGCTGCTCAAGACATGGAGTTTGCCGTCCACCAACTCGTCGAGATCGCGATGCGTGCGCTCTCGCCCAGCATCAACGAGCCGTTCACGGCGGTCGTGTGCGTGGACCGATTGGGTTCCGCGCTGAGTCGCCTGGCACAGCGGGACATCCGGTGCGCTCGCGAGGGGTTGCCGGAAGAGGAGGGCCGCCGAGAGGCGGAAGACCGGTACCCGGCGGCGAACCGGGCGCTGCACGAATCGGTCGTTCCGAGCCATCACAGCCTCGAGCGTCTTGGTGCGACATGAAGATCCGCAAGCTGGTTCGCAAGAATGAAATGCTCGCTCGCACGCAGGCCGAGCGCGCCGGTGATCTGCTGCTGCTCCCGTTCCAGCAGTTTGCCAGATGGCAGGTTTCCGGCGGTCTGTTGTTACTGCTGTTTGCCGCCGTGGCGCTGGGCTGGGCCAACTCGCCGTGGGCGAGCGCCTACGAACGGATGCTGCATATGCCGCTCGGTGTCTCGATCGGCGATTACCCTCTGCGCTTCGATCTGCAACACGTAATCAACGACGGCCTGATGGCGATCTTCTTCTTCACCGTCGGTCTTGAGATCAAGCGCGAATTTCTCATCGGCGAACTGGCTGAGCGTCGCGAGGCGATGTTGCCGATCGCCGCCGCTGTCGGCGGAATGATCGCACCGGCCCTGATCTACGTTGCGTTCAATACCGGTGGTGAAGGTGCCCATGGATGGGGCATCCCGATGGCGACCGACATCGCCTTTGCGCTCGGGGCGCTCGCGGTACTGGGTGCGCGCATTCCGGAAGGGCTGAAGGTGTTCCTTGTCGCGCTGGCGATCGTCGACGATCTCGGTGCGCTGCTGATCATTGCAATCTTCTACACCGCGTCGATCGAATGGAGCGGCATCGCACTGGCTTCCCTGTTCGTGGCCGCGCTCTTCGGCGCGAACCGCGCGGGCGCCCGCAGCGGCGCGATATACCTGGTGCTGGCGGTCGGTGTGTGGTCCGGCCTGCTCATCTCGGGCGTGCATGCCACGCTGGCCGGCGTGCTGACGGCCATGTTCGTTCCTGCGCGGGTGAAGATCGTGCCCGCGGCCCTGACGCAGGTGATCCGCCGCAGCGCGGCCGGCATCGATGCCCAGACCAGCGACGAGCAGCCCGATGCGATGGACCCCGAGCGCATCGCGCTCATCGACCTGCTGCGCCGCACGCTCGATGCCGCCACCTCACCCCTCCAGCGTTTTGAGCACGGGGTGCAACCCTGGGTGGCCTACGCGATCCTGCCGGTGTTCGCACTATTCAACGCGGGGGTCGAGATCGACGCGTCAGCACTGCAAACGCTGGCCTCTGCAGTGCCGCTGGGCATCATCGCCGGGCTCGTCATCGGCAAGCCGTTGGGCATCGGTGTGGCGAGCTGGCTCGCCGTTAAGGCGGGGCTGGCCACGCTGCCCGAGGGAGTGTCGTGGCGGCATGTGGTCGGCACGGCGTTCCTGGCCGGCATCGGGTTTACCATGGCGCTCTTCATCAGTGGCTTGGCTTTCCCGGGCTCTGACCTGGAGAGCGAGGCCAAGCTGGGCATTCTGTTCGCGTCGTTGCTGGCCGCCACCGTCGGTATTATCGTCCTGCTCACGACGCCGCGGCAGGCTGAGTCGGCCTCAGCGTGAATGCGCCAGCCAGATTATCCCGCTATCTGCATTCAATGCTGCGCATGCCGACTGTGTTCGCCAGCGTACAGACGCCCGATGAGCGCCAAGCGCATCCTGCAGACAGGAATGTCGCCGTGACCCCTGTTGTCCGGGTCGTTTGTCCAGCGAAAGTCGTATTCTGCTACTCGCCCAATGCTCGTTGTTCTACGCTATCACCGGTAAAGAACACATGTTGCGCAGCAAGAACGGTCTGAACGGCTATGTGATGCGCGCGCGACTGACGGCATCGTTGCATGAGGTGGAGATCCTCGGCCGGTTGTTCGGCAGCGGAAAGGACGCGCAATGACGAAGAAAGCGAAAGGCAGGAAGGGGCCGCCCGTGAAGGAACCCGGGCCGAAGACAGTCCCAAAGAAAGCGAAGCGCAGACGCCAGCCGAAGACGGCAGCGGTTGCGAACCAAGGCGTCCGTGTCGGCCTATTGCTCGGCGCGGCATTCTCGAGGAGAAGTGAGAATGGCAACGACTAAGGTCAGGAAGAAGAAGACTCCCATCAAGCGCGCACCGGTCATTCCGCCGCTCCGCAGAAAGCCGAAGAAGCGAAGGCCACCACGGCCCTCCTAAAAATCCGAATTGTTCGAGTTCGGCATCAAGGTCATTGTGTGCAGTCTCAAGGAAGAAGGCACGAACGCGACACCGTTCGATATGGTGGCGAAGTACGGCCTGGATCGTTTTCATCTCATCGCGGACGTGATTGATCGCTTGCCCGGCCGCACCAACCGCGCTGCGTACGTGAAACAAGTCTTCCGCAACAAACTCCTTGAGCACCGGAAGTATATCGGTGTGCATGGCGAGGATCTGCCGGAGATTTGAAACTGGAAATGGTAAGGATGACCCAACCTCCATGGCATCGGACGAAGATCGTCTGCACACTCGGTCCTGCGACCGATCAACCGGGAGTGTTGGCAGGGCTGATCGGGGCCGGGCTGGACATCGTCCGCTGCAACATGTCGCACGGCGATCCGACCGACCACGCGCGGCGAATTCAGCAGGTGCGTCAACTGGCACGGCAGACCGGACAGCCCGTGGCCGTTCTGATTGACTTGCCGGGGCCGAAGTTTCGCCTGGGAAATCTGCCCGACGGCTCGCGTGAACTGCAGCGGGGCGCGACCGTGATTCTGGCCGCCGAGGCCAAGGTCGCAACTGATTTGCCGGTGAGGCATCGGGAGTTGTTTCAGGCGCTGCGCGTGGGGGAATCGCTGTATCTCGCGGACGGAGTGATCAGGCTGCGGATCACGAGTCTCGATGCCGACCGGCTCACTTGTGAGGTTATGACGGGGGGCGCGGTCCGATCGGGTTCGGGCATCAATGTGCCGGAATCCAAACTGACCGCGCTCGTTCCGACGGACGACGACCGCCGGCACATGGCGTTCGCCGTGGCGCAACAGGCGGAGTGGCTGGGCGTGTCATTTGTCCAGTCGGCCGACGATCTGGCGCGCGTCCGCCAGTTTCTGCCCCCCGGCCCTCAGCCCCTGCTGATGGCCAAGATCGAAAAACGTCAGGCCCTGGCTGAACTCGATGCGATTGTGGAGGCGGCCGATGCCGTGATGGTGGCCCGCGGAGATTTAGGTGTGGAAACCGATCTGGCGGAGATTCCCTTGGTTCAGAAACGGATCATCGCGGTGGCCAACGCCCGGGCGCGGCCGGTGATCACCGCCACCCAGATGCTCGAATCCATGGTTGAGCAGGAACGGCCAACGCGCGCAGAGGTGACGGATGTCGCCAATGCCGTACTCGATGGAACGGACGGAGTGATGCTTTCCGGGGAAACCGCCATCGGACGATTCCCGGTGGCGGCGGCTGAAATCTTGCAGCGGGTGCTCGCGGCCACGGAAACTGAATACGCCGCGCGCATGGCCCACGACCGGCTCCAAGCGAGCGGGTTGGTTTTGGCGAGTGATCCCATCAGCTTGGTTGCCTGCCAGTTCGCGGCGCGGCTCAACGCCAAGGCCATCATCGTGCCCGTCCATGACTTGGCGACCGCGCTGGGAATTGCCCGCTTTCGACCCCAAGCGCCGCTCGTGGCGGTGGCCGACTCCGAGGATTTGCGCCGCCGGTTGACGGCGGTCTGGGGTGTGTCGCCTCTGTTGGCCGCACCGGAGGCTGAACCGTCGTCGTGCCTCATTCTCGCCTGCCACTGGTTGTATGCGCGTCAGTTGGCGCAGCCCGGCGATCTCGCCGTGGTGCTGGCCATCTCAAGTCTATCTCAGGGCAAGGCCGATACGATGCAGGTGGTTCGCCTGCCAGATGTGAAGCCCAAGCAGCCATGAACAATCCATCCACCTCAACGAATTGCGGCACGGTTGTCTCGGTGCGCGGTAGTGTTGTGGATATCGTGTTTGACGAGCGTTTGCCGCCCATACACTCCTTGTTGCACACCGGGACTGAAAATCAAATCGCAATCGAAGTATTTTCACAGCTTGATGCACATCGCGTGCGCGGGATTGCACTGACCCCCACGCAGGGACTGGCGCGTGGCATGGTGGTAATAGACAGCGGCGGACCGTTGCAGGCGCCGGTCGGCAAGGAAATCCTGTCACGCATGTTCGACGTGTTCGGCAACACCATCGACCGCCAGGCAGCACCGTCGGATGTCCAGTGGCGCACGGTCCATCGGGCGCCACCATCCTTGGCGCGACGATCCACAAAATCCGAACTGTTCGAAACCGGCATCAAGGTCATTGATGTGCTCATGCCGCTGGAACGTGGTGGTAAGGCCGGTTTGTTTGGCGGGGCGGGTGTGGGCAAAACGGTGTTGCTCACCGAGATGATTCACAATATGGTCGGGCAACACGCCGGCGTGAGTATATTTTGCGGTATCGGCGAACGCTGCCGCGAAGGGGAAGAACTCTACCGTGAGATGAAAGCGGCGGGCGTACTGCAGAATATGGTCATGGTCTTCGGCCAGATGAATGAACCGCCGGGCGCCCGTTTTCGCGTCGGTCATGCGGCACTGACCATGGCTGAATATTTTCGCGATGACGAGCATCGCGATGTGCTATTGCTCATCGACAATATTTTTCGTTTCATTCAAGCGGGCATGGAAGTATCCGGCCTGATGGGGCAGATGCCGTCGCGCCTGGGCTATCAGCCGACCATGGGCACCGAGCTGGCGCAACTGGAAGAGCGCATCGCCAACACGGATACCGGCGCCATCACCTCGATTCAGGCGGTGTATGTGCCGGCGGACGATTTCACCGACCCGGCGGCGGTGCATACCTTTTCGCACCTTTCCGCGTCCATCGTGCTGTCGCGCAAACGGGCCAGCGAGGGACTGTATCCGGCCATCGACCCGTTGCAGTCCAGTTCGAAGATGGCCACGCCCGGCGTCATCGGCGAGCGGCACTACGCCCTCGCGCAGGAAATTCGGCGCACACTCGCGCAATACGCGGAACTGAAAGACATCATTGCGATGCTGGGCCTGGAGCAACTGTCGCCGGATGACCGCAACGTGGTTGGGCGCGCGCGGCTGCTGGAGCGTTTTCTCACCCAGCCGTTTTTCACCACCGAGCAATTCACCGGCCTCAAGGGCAAGCTTGTCAGCCTCGACGACGCGCTGGATGGCTGTGAACGCATCTTGCGCGATGAATTCAAGGATTATCCAGAGAGCGCGCTTTACATGATAGGGTCGATAGACGAAGCAAAGAAAAAAACGCCACCCGGCAAATCAGCAGCCAAGACCGAGACCGGAGTGAAATCCGCAGCGAAAGTGGCCCCTGATTCTGCCACCGACGCAAAGTCCAAAACCGAACCTCGGTCTGAGCCCGAACCGAAACATCAACTGGAAGTGGAACATGCAACCAGCACGCATGAATCTTAAGATTCTCCTGCCTTTCAAAATCTTCGCCGAGAAGACCGGCGTGTCGCGCATCGTCGCCGAGACGCGCGAGGGCTCATTCGGACTCTTGCCCCACCGGCTGGACTGCGTGGCGGCGCTCACGCCGGGGATCCTGGTTTACGAGACCGAAATGGAAGGTGAGGTTTACGTGGCCGTGGACGAAGGGGTGTTGGTCAAGACCGGTCCGAACGTGCTCGTTTCCGTGCGCCGGGCGCTGGTCGGAACGGACCTCGGCCAATTGCGCGATGCGGTGGAGCAGGAATTTCTGACCCTGGACGAGCACGAGCAAAGCGTGCGATCGGTGCTGGTGAAAATGGAAAGCAATTTCATCCGCCGCATGGCGGCGTTTCACAATGAGTGACGAAAGCCAGAGTAAGCCCTCGAAGCCGTCGCTCAGTCAGGAGGTCGGTGCGAAGGCCGCGCGCAAGCTCAAGGCACGGCGCAACGCCGCGCCGGGCGTCTGGTTTGGCCTGGGCATGATGGGGATTATCGGCTGGTCGGTGGCGATTCCGACGCTGCTCGGCGCGGCGCTCGGGATCTGGCTGGACCAGCGTTATCCGGGCGGCCGGTCCTGGACACTGGCGCTGCTGGTGGCCGGGCTTGCCATCGGCTGTTTCAATGCGTGGCATTGGGTTACACGGGAAGACAAAGCCATGCGGGACGAACAGGAAGATAAGCATGAATGAATGGTTGACGCTGGCGCTGGCATGGATGGCGGGCCTGCTGCTCGGCGCTATTTTTTTCGGCGGCCTTTGGTGGACGGTGCGCAAGGGTGTTGCGTCTGAACGGGCGGCACTTTGGTTTCTAAGCAGCATGCTGCTTCGAACAAGTGTTGTACTGCTGGGGTTCTATTTTGTCCTGGGGGACAATTGGCAGAGACTCGTCGCGGGTCTGCTCGGTTTTGTCATCGCGCGCCTCATTGTGACGCGGCTGACCCGGCCATCGGAAGAACACCCAATCCGCCAGGCATCGGAGACCCGCCATGCGCCTTAGTCCAGACGAAATGATCTTCTGGGAATACGGGTTCCTTAAACTCAACGCCACCATTGTGTTCACCTGGGGGGTGATGCTCGTGCTGGCGGTCGGTTCAAAGCTCATCACCCACAGACTTTCCATGGAGTTGGAACGCTCCCGCTGGCAGAACCTTCTGGAAATCGTCGTCACCGCCATCGAGAAACAAATCGAAGAGGTCGGCCTGAGTCAGCCGCGGAAATATCTCGGATTTCTGGGCACGCTCTTCCTGTTTGTCGCCATGGCCGCCCTCTGCACCGTCATTCCCGGCTACCAGCCGCCGACGGGATCGCTCTCGACCACGGCGGCACTCGCCCTGTGCGTGTTCGTGGCCGTGCCGCTGTTCGGCATGGAACAGAAGGGACTGGGGGCTTACCTCGCCTCCTACACGAAGCCGACGTTCATCATGCTGCCGTTCAATATCATCAGCGAAATCTCGCGCACGCTGGCCCTGGCCATCCGCCTGTTTGGCAACATGATGAGCGGGGCGATGATCATCGGCATCCTGATGAGCATCACGCCCTTCATCTTTCCGATTGTCATGACGGTGCTCGGCCTGCTCACCGGCATGGTGCAGGCCTACATTTTCTTCATCCTGGCCACTGTCTACATCGCGGCCGCCACGCGCGTCCGCAAGCCGGAACCCGAGCCTGTCGCAGAACCCAACCCATGAACCCACAACGCAACGACCAAAGGAGACACTATGGATAGCATGACGATCATCGCGGTGGCATCGATTGTCACTGCCGGCATCACCACCGGTTTCGGCACCATGGCTCCGGCACTGGGCGAAGGGAGGGCGGTCGCGACAGCGTTGACTTCGCTGGCCCAGCAGCCTGATGCTTCCGCCACCATCACCCGTACCCTGTTCGTCGGCCTGGCGATGATCGAGTCGACGGCCATCTACTGTTTCGTGGTCTCGATGATTCTCCTTTTTGCCAATCCGTTCTGGAATCAGGCTATCGCCCAAGTCGCCGGTAAGTAGCCATGCTGATCGATTGGTTCACCGTTTCTGCGCAAGTCATCAACTTCCTCATCCTGGTGTGGTTGCTGAAGCGCTTTCTTTACAAGCCCATCCTCGACGCCATCGACGCGCGCGAGAAGCGGATCGCCAAGAAGCTCGCAGACGCCGACGCAAAAAAGGCCGAAGCCCAGCAGGAGCGCGACGAATTCCAGCACAAGAACGAAGCATTCGAGCAGCAGCGCGCCACCCTCTTGAGTCAGGCGATGGATGAGGCGAAGGCCGAACGTCTGCGGCTCCTGGACGAAGCACGGCAGGCGGCCGATGCCTTGAGCGCCAAGCGGCAAGAAACGCTGAGAAACGACGCCCATCACCTGAATCAGGCCATCAGCCGCCGGGCCCAACAGGAAGTGTTCGCCATCGCTCGCAAGGCGCTGACGGAACTCGCCGGGGCAAGCCTGGAAGAACGCCTGGCCGATGTGTTCGCCCGTCGCTTGAGCGAGATGGACGAGCCGGAGAAAAAAAGCATCGGCGAGTCGCTCAAGACAGCATCGGAACCCGCGCTGGTGCGTAGCGCCTTTGACCTGCCCGAAGCGCAGCGCACAGCGATACAGCAGACGCTCAACCAAACCTTTTCGGCTGAAATCAAGATACGCTTCGAGACCGCGCCGGAACTGATCAGCGGCATTGAGCTCACGGCGAATGGACAAAAAGTGGCGTGGAGCATCGCGGATTACCTGACGTCGCTGGAAAATGGCGTAGCCGAACTGCTGAAAGAGAAGGAGAAGGTTGAAGCCCAGGCACAGGCAAAGAAACCGTCAGAATTGACACAGCGGATCGGGAAACGAGCCTACGAGATCTACGAGGAGCATGGCCGCAAGACCGGCCATGCCGCCGAGGATTGGGAGCAGGCAGAGCACGACATTCGGGAAAAGACTCATAAACCCATCAAAGCCGAATCTGAAAGCACAGTGAAGCCTAAGTCAGAAGATAAAGCTGATCCTGAATCTGTAGACGAAGCTAAACCTGCATCCAAAGTCGAGCCGAAACCTGAAGTTAAATCTAAACCTGAAGTAGAGCCCGAACCAGAAGCCGAAGTTAAGCCGGTAACAAAAAATCAATGACCATGGAACCCGAGAGCCTTCAGAATGTTTTCGATAGCGCGATTGCCGGAATAGGCCAGGTGCGGGAAGCATACACGCCGCAACTGAGGCCACGGGAAGTCGGCACGATCACCAGCATTGCCACCGGCATCGCAAAAGTCTCCGGCCTCCCCGGCGTGGGGTTTGAGGAGGTGCTGAAGTTTCCCGGCGATATGTATGGCATCGCATTCAACGTCGACGAAGACGAAATCGGCGTCGTTCTGTTGGGCGACTACTGGCATTTGCATGCGGGCGATGAAGTCGCCCGCACGGGCCACGTGGTGGACGTTCCGGTGGGTGACGGGTTGATCGGACGAATCATCAACCCCATGGGGCGTCCACTGGACGGCAAGGGTTCGGTGGTTTCCAGCACACGTCTGCCCGTCGAGCGCCCCGCTCCGCCTATCATGGACCGAGCTCCTGTCGCCGTACCGCTGCAAACCGGCATCAAGGTCATCGATGCGCTCATTCCCGTTGGGCGCGGCCAGCGCGAGTTGATTCTGGGCGACCGACAAACCGGCAAGACCGCGATCGCGCTCGACACGATACTCAATCAACGCGACCAGAATGTGCTGTGCGTGTATTGCGCCATTGGCCAGCGCGCCTCCGGCGTGGCCAAGGTGATCGCCGCCCTGCGCGAAAATGGCGCGTTGGAATACACCATCGTGGTCGTCACCGAAGGCAACGATCCGCCCGGCCTCGCCTATATCGCGCCTTACGCCGCGACCAGCATCGCGGAGCATTTCATGGAGCAGGGTCGTGACGTGCTGATTGTGTATGACGACCTCACCCATCATGCGCGTGCCTACCGCGAGTTGTCCTTGCTGCTGCGGCGTCCGCCCGGTCGCGAAGCATTTCCCGGCGACATTTTTTACATCCACTCGCGGCTGCTGGAGCGCGCAACGCACTTGCGCCCGGAACTCGGCGGCGGATCGCTGACGGCACTGCCCATTATCGAAACCGAGGCGCAGGATATTTCCGCCTACATTCCGACCAACCTGATTTCCATCACCGATGGGCAGATCTATCTGTCGCCGTCACTGTTCGAACTGGGCGTGCTGCCCGCGGTCGATGTCGGAAAATCCGTCTCGCGCGTCGGCGGCAAGGCGCAGCGCGCCGCCTACCGTGCCGTGGCGGGCGACCTCAAGCTCGCCTACGCCCAGTTTGAGGAACTCGAAACCTTTTCCCGCTTCGGCGCCCGGCTGGACGAAGACACCCGCAAGATCATCGAACACGGGCGGCGCATCCGCGCCTGCCTCAAGCAGCCGGAATTTTCCCCAGTTTCCGTACCCGCGCAAATTGCCGTGCTGCTGGCGCTGACAGCGGAGCTGTTTGACGGCGTGCCGCTTGACCAGATGACCGATGCCGAAAATGCCGTGCGCGAGGCGGCGGTGGACATCCCGGATGAGGTGACCGCGCGATTTGATACCGCCGACAAATTGAGCGACGAAGACCGCGCAAGCATCGTCGAGATTGGCCGCGCTGCGCTCGAAGACTTCCTGTCCAAAGCTGCCCCCAAGCTCGCACCTGAACAGAAGGCTGAAACGACAGCCGAACCCGAACCCGACGTCGAACCGGATGAAGATCAGCTTCAACCCAAGTCTGACGCAACACCCAAGAGGAAGTCATGATGAATCTGCTCACCCCCGAATCGCTGGCCGAATTGGTATCGGCTCAACAACCGCCTTGTCTCTCGCTCTACCAGCCGACGCACCGACACCATCCGGACAACCAGCAGGATCCCATCCGCTTCGGCAATCTGGTAAAGCAGTTGGCGGCATCGCTGCTGGAGAAGCATTCGCCCGCCGAGGCCCAACCGCTTCTGGAACCGTTTGAAGCGTTCGCTCGGGATCGAGCCTTCTGGGAACATACGCTGGATGGACTTGCCGTGCTGAGCGGATCGGGCCTGTTGCGCGTGTTCCTGCTACAACGGCCGGTCGACGAACTGGTCGTCGTCGCCGACAGCTTTCATACCAAGCCCTTGCGGCGTATTTTGCAATCGGCTGATCGCTACCAGGTTCTTGAATTGTCCCGCCATCACATTCGACTTTTCGAGGGCAACCGCGATGCGCTTGACGAGATCGAACTGGCGCCAGGCGTGCCTCGCACCATCGAGGACGCCCTAGGCGGGGAGTTGACCGAGCCGCAGCAAAAAGTAAGCTCCCATGGCGGCGTCGGCCAGGGACGCCAGCCCATGCATCACAGCACAGGCGGTAAAAAGGACGAAGTAGACCTGGACGCCGAAAAATTCTTCCGTGCCGTCGACCGTGCGGTGCTGGAACAGCATTCCAACCCCTCGGGTTTGCCGCTGATCCTGGCCGCTTTGCCCGAGCATCATCACCTCTTTCACGCGGTCAGCCACAACCCGTTTCTGGTGGCCGATGGCATCACGCTCAACACTGCAGCGCTGCCGCTCGATGAGCTTCGGGTGCTCGCCTGGCAGACCATAGAACCCGAGTATCAGGCGCGACTGACCACGCTGGTCGAGGAATTCGAACAAGCCAGGGCGAAGCAACTGGGCAGCGACGATCTGGCCCAGGTGGCCGAAGCGGCAGTCCATGGACGAGTCGCAACGCTGCTGATCGAGGCCGACCGCCAACTGGCCGGCCGGTTGGACAGCACAACAGGCCGGATCGAATTCGCTGGCCTGAGCCACCCGGAAGTCGATGACCTGCTCGACGACCTGGGCGAGATGGTCGCCAAGGCAGGTGGCCGGGTTGTGGTCATGCCATCTCAGCGCATGCCAACGCAGACCGGCGTAGCGGCGGACTTCCGGTTCTGAGCCGATCGTCAATTCAACTCAATCAAAGGAGCAAACCATGCAAATCCAGATCAACACCGACCGCAACATCAAAATCGATGAGACGATGGCGGCACCACTGCGCGACAAAGTGGAGCATGCCCTGAGTCGATTCAGCGATCACATCACGCGTGTGGAGCTGCACCTGAGCGACGAGAACGCCGACAAGAGCGGCCAACACGACAAGCGCTGCATGATGGAAGCCCGCCTCGAAGGCCGCCAGCCCATGGCGGTTACCCACACGACGGCGAATTTGGATCAGGCCGTCGACGGCGCAGCCGATAAATTGGCGCGAATGATCGAAAGCACGCTGGAACGCGCGGAACGATAAAGTGCGACGGACGACTGGGCGAAACCCCTCGGAGCAGTCATGAGCAACACCACGGCCAGCCTGCGCCGCAAGATCGCCACGGCCGGCGATCTCGAATCCGTGGTGCGCACGATGAAGGCCTTGGCCGCGTCGAACATCGGGCAATACGAGAACGCGGTGCGCGCGCTGGATGATTATTATCGGACCGTGCAACTGGGCCTGGCCGCGAGTTTCTGGCAAGGGGAAACCGCGAATGCCTTGACGCCAGCGCCGCAAAAGGAAACCGGGGCGATAGGTGCCATCGTGTTTGGATCTGACCAGGGGCTGGTTGGGCAATTCAATGAGGTCATGGCGGACTTTGTGGTGCAGACGCTGGACAATCTGCCAGGTCAAAAAACAGTCTGGGCGGTCGGTGAACGCATTCAATCGCGCCTGGCGGAGTCCGATCTACAACTGGGGGAAGGCTTTGTCCTGCCGAACTCAATCAACGCCATTACCCCTCTGATTGGGCAGATTCTGATCGAGATGGAAGCCCAGCGTGAACAGGGCGCGATCACGCAGGTTTACCTTTTTCATAACCGTCCCGAGTCTGGCGCGATCTATACTCCCGTGAGCCAACGATTGTTGCCGCTGGATGAAATGTGGCGGCGCGATCTGATTGCCATCCGCTGGCCGACCCGGAATTTGCCCGAGGTCATGAATAGCGGGGTGCAGACGTTGCGTGCCCTGCTTCGCGAATATCTTTTCGTTTCACTTTTCAGGGCATGTGCCGAATCCCTGGCAAGCGAAAACGCCAGCCGCCTGGCTGCGATGCAACGTGCCGAAAAAAACATCGACGAATTGCTGGAAACCCTGAACCGAACGTTTCATCGCCTGCGTCAGAGCGATATTGACGAGGAATTATTCGACGTCGTCTCCGGCTTCGAAGCACTGAGTGTAGAGGAGAAATAATGCACAAGAGTAACGTATTACCCAAAGTCTATCTGGTTCGGCATGGTGAGACCGCTTGGTCGATCAGCGGACAGCACACCGGTCGTACCGACATTGAGCTTACCGAACGGGGCGAGCACGCCGCGCAGGAATTGAGAGCGCGCTTGCAAGGTTTGAGTTTTGCCAACGTATTCACCAGCCCGCTACGACGGGCACAACGGACTGGCGAGTTGGCGGGTTTCGGTGACTCGGCAGAGATCGATCCTGATCTGATGGAATGGGATTACGGTGATTACGAGGGTATGCGTACTGTCGATATTCAGGCCGAGCACCCCGGCTGGCGTCTGTTCGAAGACGGTTGCCCGAGCGGGGAAACATTGGCGGAGGTGGCTACGCGCGCGGAACGTGTCATTGCTCGGATCCGTGCGCTGGAAAGCGATGTGCTGATCTTCGCGCACAGTCACATATTACGCATCCTCATTGCGCGCTGGATCGCGCTGCCTGCGTTCGAAGCGCGTCGCCTGTACCTTGCGACGGCCTCCGTGAGTATTCTGGGGTACGATCATGACTTGGACGAGCCAGTCATCCATCTGCTCAACGATACACGCCGCACATAGCACTGCGGCTCAAACTATCGGATCGCTGATAACTGAGGTAGGTTTTATGTCGATATCCATACAAGCGTTAGCAAAGACGGTAGCCGAGCTAACGGCGCCGGGTAAAGGAATTCTGGCGGCCGATGAGAGCGTGGGCACCATTGAAAAGCGGTTCAAGGCGGTGAATGTAGCAAGCTCCGAGGAAACCCGGCGTGATTACCGTGAGCTGTTATTTTCCACGCCCGGCCTGGATGGTTTTATTAGCGGCGTCATCCTGTTCGAGGAGACCCTTATACAGAAAAGTGTCGCAGGCGTTCCGCTAGTAAAGTTACTGCAAGCGCAGGGCATAGTGCCCGGCATCAAGGTGGATAAAGGCACGGTGCCGATGCCTAACTTTCCCGGAGAGACAGTGACGCAAGGCTTGGATGGTCTGGCGCAGCGGCTAAGCGAGTATAAGCAACTGGGCGCGCGTTTCGCCAAATGGCGCGCGGTCATTCATGTCGGTGCGGATATCCCGACGCCGCAGGCGATTGCAAGCAATGCATATACGCTGGCGCGTTATGCGGCCATTTGCCAGGAACAAGAGTTGGTGCCTATCGTGGAGCCCGAGGTATTAATGGACGGCGATCACACGCTGGCGACTTCCGCACGCGTCACGGAGGAAGTCCTGCATGCGGTATTTCACGCGCTGCACCGGCAACGCGTTACGCTGGAGCACATGATTTTGAAACCCAATATGGTCGAGCCTGGTCGCGCATGCCCGGAGCCCGCTACGCCGCAACAGGTGGCGCAAGCAACGCTTATCTGCCTGCGGCGCACGGTGCCAGCAGCGGTGCCCGGGATCAACTTCCTTTCCGGTGGTCAGGGCGAGGCAACGGCCACTGCCAACCTCCATGCCTTGAACGCCGCTGTCGAGAAGCAACCTTGGGTCTTGAGCTTTTCATACGGGCGCGCGTTGCAGGCATCCGTGCTCCAGGCTTGGCGCGGCGAGGCCGCGAACAAGTCGATTGCGCAGCAAGGGTTATACAAGCGAGCGCGATTAAATAGCGCGGCTGCGCAAGGCAAATACACAGCCGTGATGGAGAACGAATGAAAGCAAATCCTTTGGCAGGGAAACCCGCCCCGCCGGCGATGCTGGCCAATATCCCCAAACTGGTGACGGCCTACTATACCGGCATACCTGACTTCTCGGTGCCCGCGCAACAGGTCGCGTTCGGCACCTCGGGGCATCGCGGTTCCGCGTTCGAGAACAGTTTCAATGAAGGGCATGTGCTCGCTATTACTCAGGCCGTTTGCCAGTACCGGACACAGCAGGGCATTGATGGCCCGCTGTTTCTGGGTATCGACACGCACGCGCTGTCCGAGCCAGCGTTTGCCAGCGCGCTCGAAGTGCTGGCGGCCAACGGTGTGGACGTCATGCTTGCGGATAAGGACGAATACACGCCCACCCCCGCGGTGTCGCACGCCATACTTGCTTACAACCGCGGCCGCGATAGCGGGCTGGCGGACGGCATTGTCATCACGCCGTCGCACAATCCGCCCGACAGCGGCGGCTTTAAGTACAACCCGCCCAGCGGCGGGCCAGCGGATACCGGCGTCACCGGATGGATCGAAGCACAGGCCAACGCGTTTCTGAAAGACGGCCTCCAGGGCGTGAAAAGAATCCCTTTCGAGAAGGCGCTGCGCGCCGCCACCACGCACCGACACGACTACCTCAACGCTTACGTCAACGATCTCGACAAGGTGCTCGACATGGAGGCCATTCGTAACGCAAACATCGGCATGGGCGTCGATCCGCTCGGCGGTGCCGGTGTCCACTACTGGGTCGCGATCGCCGAGCGCTATGGTTTGAATCTCACGGTGGTGAATGAAGTCGTCGATCCGTCCTTCCGCTTCATGACGGTCGATTGGGACGGTCAGATTCGCATGGACCCCTCCTCGTCCTACGCCATGCAGAGCCTGATCAGCCTCAAGGATCGCTTCGACATCGCCTTCGCCTGCGATACCGACCACGACCGCCACGGCATCGTGACCCCCGGCGCCGGATTGCTACCGCCGAATCATTATCTGGCGGTGGTCATCGACTATCTGTTCCAGCATCGACCGAAGTGGAGCAAGGATGCGGCGGTCGGCAAGACAGTCGTAAGCAGCCAGATGATTGATCGCGTCGCGGCGAAACTCGGCCGCGGGCTCTTTGAGGTGCCGGTCGGTTTCAAGTGGTTTGTGGATGGCTTGCTCGACGGCTCGCTCGGCTTTGGCGGGGAAGAGAGTGCCGGTGCAGCGTTTATCCGTCAGGACGGCAGCGTCTGGACGACAGACAAAGACGGTATTGTCGCGGCGTTGCTATCGGCGGAGATTACCGCACGCCTGGGCCGCGATCCCGGCGAACGCTACCGCGAGCTTGCCCGCGACCTCGGCGAGCCGGTGGCTGACCGTGTCGAGGCACCGGCCACGCCCGGGCAGAAGCAGAAGCTGGCGAAACTCTCGCCACACCAGGTGCGGATCACGCAACTGGGCGGCGAGCAGATCGAGCATGTGCTCGACCGCGCGCCGGGCAACCACGCGCCGATCGGCGGCATCAAGGTGGTCACCGCCAGCGGCTGGTTCGCTGCGCGGCCGTCCGGCACCGAGGACATTTACAAGATTTACGCGGAGAGCTTTCGCGGCGAAGACCACCTGCGCAGCCTGTTGAGCGAGGCGCAGGCCATCGTCGACCGCGCGCTGACGGAGCATTGACGCGCACCGCACTATTTGCACATATATAGGGAATAGCCATGTCAGACCCACTCGATCAGCTTTGCATCAACACCATGCGGTTTCTGTCGGTAGACGCCGTGCAGCAGGCCAACAGCGGGCACCCAGGCATGCCGCTCGGTGCGGCGGCGATGGCCTATGTGCTGTGGACACGCCGGCTCAAGCACAATCCGCGCAATCCGCACTGGTTCGATCGCGACCGCTTCGTGCTTTCCGCCGGACACGGCTCGGCGCTGCTCTATAGCCTGCTGCACCTGACCGGTTACGATCTCTCCCTGGACGACCTCAAGCAGTTCCGCCAGTGGGGCAGCAAGGCGCCGGGTCATCCCGAGCGCGGGCATACGCCGGGTGTTGAAGTCACAACCGGGCCACTCGGGCAAGGGTTGGCGAACGCAGTCGGCATGGCGATCGGTGAAGCGAGTCTGGCCGCACGCTACAACCGAGACGGCCACACGCTGATCGACCACCATACCTGGGCCATCGTCAGCGACGGCGACCTGATGGAAGGAGTCGCCTCCGAGGCCGCCTCACTGGCCGGACACCTCAAGCTGGGCAAGTTGGTCTGCCTGTACGACGACAACTACGTCACGCTATCGGCCGGCACCGACATCACATTTTCTGAAGATCGCGCCAAACGCTTCGAAGCCTATGGCTGGCAGACTATCTGCGTGGCCGAGGGCAACGACGTGGCCGCGATCAGCGCCGCGCTGGACGCCGCCCACGCCGACATCACGCGACCCTCGCTGATTCTGGTGCGTACCCATATTGGCTTTGGCTCGCCCGAGCAGGATAGCTACAAGGCACACGGATCGCCGCTCGGCGTTGAGGATGTAAAAAGAACCAAGGAAAAGCTTGGCTGGCCGGTCGATCCGCCGTTTCTGGTGCCCGAGCCCGCGCTGGCGCATTTTCGCGAGGCACTGGGTCGTGGCGCGAAGGTCGAGGCCGATTGGAACGAACGGCTGGACGCCTACGCCAAGGCATTTCCCGAGTTGGCGAAAGAACTACAAGGTCGCCTGCGCGGTGAACTGCCATCGGGTTGGGATGCGGACATCCCGGTCTTTCCCGCCGATGCCAAGGGCATGGCCACCCGCGTCGCCAGCGGCAAGGTCATGAATGCGTTCGCACCGAAACTGCCTGCGCTTGGAGGCGGTTCGGCCGATCTGGACCCGTCCACCCACACTGCACTGAAAGGGCTGGGCGATTTCAATCCGCAGTCCGGTCAGGATGACGATACCCAGGGCGCCGACAGCGGCGGCTGGAGTTACGCCGGCCGCAACCTGCACTTCGGCGTGCGCGAGCACGCGATGGGCGCCATCGTCAACGGACTGGCCGCGCATGGCGGCTTCATCCCGTACGGCGCCACCTTCCTGATTTTCTCCGACTACATGCGACCGGCGATCCGCCTCGCCGCGTTGATGGGCGTGCACGTGGTGCACGTGTTCACCCACGACAGCATTGCGCTCGGCGAAGACGGCCCCACCCACCAGCCGGTAGAACAGTTGGCCAGCCTGCGCGCGATTCCCAACCTCACCGTGATCCGACCCGCCGACGCCAACGAAACCGCGGTGGCGTGGAAGGTGGCCGTGGAAACCTGCGGCCGCCCGGTGCTGCTGGTACTGAGCCGGCAGGACTTGCCCACGCTCGACCGCAGCCGCTATGCCAGCGCCGACGGCCTGCGCCGTGGCGCGTATGTGCTGAGCGACGCGAAGGATCGCCAACCCGCACTGATCTTGATCGCCAGCGGCTCCGAAGTCGGCCTGATCCTCACCGCCGCCGAGCGTCTGCAAAATGAAGGCGTCGCCGTGCGCTGCGTGTCGATGCCGAGCTGGGAACTGTTTGATGCACAGCCGCAAAGCTACCGCGACGACGTGCTGCCGCCGAGCGTGCCTGCCCGACTGGCCGTGGAGCTGGGCGTGTCCCAGGGTTGGTACCGCTACGTCGGTGACCGCGGCGATATGCTCGGCATCGAACGCTTCGGTGCTTCCGCCCCGGCCGAGGTTCTTCTGCGCGAGTACGGCTTCACGGTCGACAATGTGGTCGCGCGCGCCAGGGCGCTGCTGGCTTTTATCTCCGGCCCTCCGACACCGCCCCATCAGGAAGCCTCACGTGACGCCGTGCGTACTGACGCTGCGGCACGTTGAAGTTTCATCGCCCCCGGACAGGATCGCCCATGCCCTCTCTCACGTCTCCCCCCGCCATCGCCACACGCCGGCTGTGCCTGCTCTCGAACGGCACGTATAGCGTCATGCTCAGCGACAGCGGTTCTGGTTTCAGCCGATGGCGCGACCTGTCGGTCACGCGCTGGCGCGAAGATGCCACCCGCGATAACTGGGGTAGTTATCTGCTGCTGCGCGACGAGGACAGCGGCGCGGTGTGGTCGGCCACGCGGCAACCCTTGGGCGCGGCAGCGCAGGATTATGTGGTGAATTTCAGCGCCGGCCGCGCCGAGTTTGTCCGCCGCGATGGCACGCTGGACAGCACGTTGGAAATCGCCGTGGCCAGCGAAGCCGATATCGAGCTGCGCCGCCTCACCCTGAACAACCATGGCGACAAACCACGCACGTTATCGCTGATCTCCTTCACCGAGTTGGTGGTCGGCCCGGCCGGCCCCGACAACGCGCATCCGGCGTTCTCCAAGATGTTCGTGCAAACCGAATGGGATGCGCGACATGGCGTGTTACTGGCCACGCGGCGGCGGCGCGCGGACAGTGAGCCGGCTATCTGGGCAGCGCACGCACTGCAGATCGAGGGCCAGCCGGCCGACCGCGCGCTCGAATATGAAACCGATCGCGCGCGTTTTCTCGGCCGCTGCCGCACGCTGCGTAATGCGCAGGCGATGCAGCCGGGCGCCAGCTTGTCGAACACCACCGGCTACGTGCTCGATCCTATCTTCAGCCTGCGCCAACGCGTTACGCTCGCGCCCGGCGCCAGCGTGCGGCTGTTGCTGTGGACGCGACTGGCCGATTCGCGAGAGGGCGCGCTGGCATTGACCGCACAGCTGGACAACGCGAACGCCGCCGGGAAGTTGTTCACCAGCGCCGCGCGCCACGCCGCGGCTGAACACGCGCCCCCCGGCACCGACGCGGCGCAAGCCGCCCGTTCTGCGCACTGGCTGAGTGCGGTGGTAATCAGCGATCCGCGCCAACGCGCTGCAGCTGACGCGTTGGCGCGCGGTCGCGGCGGCCCGCCCACGCTGTGGGCGGCCGGCATTTCCGGTGATCGCCCGATCGTGCTGCTGCGCCTCGACAACATGGCCGAGCTGGCGCGCGTGCAGGAGTTGCTGCGGGCGCAAAACGACTGGCGCAGCAAGCAGTTAGCCGTCGATGTGGTGCTTTTGAATACGGCTGCCGGCGCCGCCGGCGATGCGCTGCACCGTGCGCTTGAGCCGCTGGTGAGTGCGCAGCAGGCGCAGCTGAAAACAGACACCGCAGCGGTCAAAGTCGAACTGATTGCATTGCGTGACAGCGCGATCAGCGACGACTTGCGCAACGGCCTACTGACGGCGGCGCGCGTGTTGATCGACGCCAACGAACCCCTACGCACCACGGATCTTGCCGCACCGGCGCCAGGCATGACTGGCGCGCCCATCCGCGCCAGCACGCCGGCACAAGCCGCCAGCGCGCCGGACAGCCCACTGGAATTCGCCAATGGCAGCGGCGGTTTCAGCCAGACCGGTCGTTCGTATCGCATCCATCTCGACGACGAGCGCTGCACACTGCTACCGTGGGTCAATGTGATCGCGAACCCTGCGTTCGGCTTCCTCGTGTCGGCCGAGGGCGGCGGCTATGCGTGGTCGCTCAACGGCCAGCAGAATCCGATCACGCCGTGGCCGAACGATCCAGTCAGCGACAGTCCGCATGAGGCGCTGTATCTGCGCGACGAAGACAGCGGCGCATTGTGGAGCGCCACCGCGCTGCCGATTCGCGTCTCAGGTGCGACATACCACATCCTGCATGGCAAGGGCACCAGCCGCTTCACCAACGATGCGCACGGCATCGATTTGGAGTTGACCATGTGCGTGCCGGTGGCCGATTCCATCAAGCTGTCGCGGCTGCGTCTGTGCAACCGCTCGGCGCGCACGCGGCGCTTGTCGATCACCGGCTATGTCGAATGGGCGTTGGGCGCAAACGGCACCACACCGGCGCCGTTCGTGATCACCTCGCGCGATGCGCAAACCGGTGCGCTGTTTGCGCGCAATCCGTGGCGCAGTGATTTTGACGGACACGTCGCGTTCGTCGATCTGGCTGGCCAGCAATGTTCGATGAGCGGCGATCGCGGCGCGTTTCTCGGCCCGTTCGGCGCGCTCGACCAACCTGCCGCGCTGCAAGACAACACGCCGCTGTCGGGTCGCCTTGGCGCAGGTCTTGATCCGTGCGGCGCACTACAGACGCGAATCGAACTGCCGCCGAATACACAGATTGACATCGTCTTCCTGCTCGGTGATGCCGCTGACGAAACAGAAGCACGGACATTGATCGAGAAATATCGCGCGACCGACATCGAGCAGGTACTCGGCGAAGTTGCCGCCCAGTGGAACGACCTGCTCGACACCGTACAGGTACGCACGCCGGATCGGGCGATGGACATCATGCTCAACGATTGGCTGCTGTACCAGGTGCTGAGTTGCCGCTTGTGGGCGCGTACCGCCTACTATCAGGCCAGCGGCGCGTATGGTTATCGCGATCAGTTGCAGGATGTGATGGCGCTGTGCGTGAGCCGGCCCGATCTCGCCCGCGAACATCTGCTGCGAGCGGCCGGGCGCCAATTTGCCGAGGGCGACGTGCAACACTGGTGGTTGCCGCCGGGCGGTCAGGGCATCCGCACCAAGATCAGCGACGACCGCATCTGGCTCACTTACGTCGCCACACACTATGTCGACGTGACCGGCGATGCCGCGGTGCTGGACGAAGTGTTGCCCTACCTGGTCGGCCAAGTCATTCCTGCCGATGCCACCACCACGCTCTTTCAACCGACCGAGTCCGACCGGAAAGTCAGCGTGTACGAACACTGCGCCCGCGCGCTCGACTCCAGCCTGACCCGCGGCGCGCACGGACTGCCGCTGATCGAAACCGGCGACTGGAACGATGGCATGAACAGCGTCGGTGAACAGGGCCGTGGCGAAAGCAGCTGGCTCGGCTGGTTTCTGCTGGCCACCATCGCGGCGTTCGCGCCCTATGCCGAGCAGCGCGGCGAAACCGAGCGCGTAAAACGCTGGCGCGACTATGCCGCCGACATGCGCGTTGCATTGGAACAGGCGTGGGACGGCCAGTGGTACTGCCGGGGCTACTACGACGACGGCACGCCACTGGGCTCGCACGAAAGCGGGGAATGCCAAATCGATACCATCGCGCAATCGTGGAGCGTGCTGGCTGGCGCAGCGAACCCGCATCACGCGGCGCAGGCCATGGCCTCGGTCGATCGCCTGCTGGTCGATCATCAGCACCAGATCGCGCGACTGTTCACTCCGCCGTTTGACAACAGCACGAAGAATCCCGGCTATATCAAGGCCTACCCGCCTGGCATACGCGAGAACGGTGGCCAATACACACACGGTGCGATCTGGTCGGTCTTTGCGTGGGCCAGGCTCGGTGACGGCGATCGCGCCGGTGCGCTGTTCGACCTGCTCAACCCGATCCACCACAGCGACAGTGCCGACGCCGTGGCACGCTACAAGGTGGAACCCTATGTCGTCAGCGCGGACGTCTATTCGGTTGCGCCGCACATCGGCCGCGGCGGCTGGACCTGGTACACCGGCTCCGCCGCGTGGCTGTATCGCGCCGGTCTCGAGGCCGTGCTCGGCTTCCAGTTGCGCGGCGACCAACTGCGCATCGATCCGTGCATTCCGAAACATTGGGCCGGCTTCCAACTCACCTACCGGCGGCGCGGCCGGCAACACGCCATCACCCGTTACGTCATCACGGTCGAAAATCCAGGCCATGTCTGTCGCGGGATAACTCGCGTTGAACTCGACGCCAAAGCGCTCACTGCCACAGACGCGATTGCCTTGGCGGATGACGGCCAAACCCATACGCTGCGCGTTGTGCTCGGCTAGACCTTGATGAGGCGCAGACCATCGTCAACGGTGCTGTTGAACGGGTGCCGCTGAGTGGCCATTTCTTGAGGAAAGAAGATGATCGGACCAAAAAATTCGCTTGATGCCGCGCTACCGCCGCATGCGGTCGCTTCCGTCACGATTGAGTTGACGTCCGAATCGCAGACCCTGTGAAACCATGAACACCGACAAACCCACGGCCGATACTGAACTGGAATCATTGCAGCGCGATACCTTCAGATACTTTCTGCTCTGGACTAATCCGCAAAATGGACTGGTGCTCGACAAGACCGCGGCCGATTGGCCCGCCAGCATTGCCGCCACTGGCCTCGCCCTGGCATCATATCCGGTCGCGGTCGAGCGCGGGCTCATCACGCGCACAGCGGCGATCAAGACAATCCTCGCCACACTGCGTTTTTTCCGGGACAGCCCGCAAGGCCCCGAGTCCGACGCTACCGGCCACCATGGGTTTTATTATCATTTTCTCGACATGCAGACCGGACGGCGCGCGTGGCAATGCGAATTGTCGACCGTGGATAGCGCCATTCTGCTCGCCGGTGCGTTGACGGCCGGGGCGTATTTTGACGCGGACACGGCTGAGGAAATGGAAATACGTGACGTTGCTGACGCCCTTTATCGCCGCGCCGACTGGCCGTGGGCTCAAAACGGTGGCCTGACGGTTACACACGGTTGGAAACCCGAAAGCGGATTTCTCGCGTACCGTTGGGAAGGCTACGACGAGGCGCTTGTGCTGTATATCCTGGGGCTTGGCTCGCCCACCCATCCGCTGCCGGAGAGCAGCTACGCAGCCTGGGCTTCTACTTACGAGTGGAAAAATAACTGCGGATACGATTATCTTTACGCCGGACCGTTATTTACGCATCAGATTTCGCATCTCTGGATCGATTTTCGTGGCATTCAAGACGCGTTCATGCGCGAAAAAGGTATCGACTACTTCGAAAACTCCCGCCGCGCGACCTATGTGCAGCAACAATACGCGATCGACAATCCGCTCAAGTTTGCAGGGTATGGCAAAGACTGCTGGGGGATCACCGCGAGCGATGGCCCCGGCCCTGACACCATCAAAGTGAACGGCATCGAGCGGCAGTTCTTCGATTACCTGGGGCGTGGAGTACCGTACGGACCGGACGACGGCACCGTCGCGCCATGGGTTGTGGTGGCGTCGCTACCGTTCGCGCCGGAAATCGTGTTGCCGGCAATCAACTATCTGGTACATGAAGTCGACCTGGAATTGGGCAATACCTGCGGTTTCAAGGCAACGTTCAATCCGACCTACCCGGACAAGCGCAGCAATCCCTACGGCTGGGTATCGCCGTGGCATTACGGCATAAATCAAGGGCCGATCGTTTTGATGATCGAAAACTATCGTAGCGGCCTGATGTGGCGACTGATGCGAAACTGTCCCTACATTGTCAGCGGCTTGCGGCGAGCGGGTTTCACGGGAGGCTGGCTATGAACAGGTTGCCTGGATGTCGTAGATCGCACCTTTTCCCTTGGACGTCCGCCGTGGCAGCAATGCGTGACCCAACCGCAACATGAATTATCACTACGTCTGGCTGGTGTGGTCGAGCGCTTTTCTCGTGCCATGGCTGCTGTTGTTCCTCGCGTTCGATCAACATCGAAGGCAAATGTGGTGGACGAGCTTGCTTATGGCGCCATTCGGACTTACCGAGCCCCTGTTTGTGCCCGAGTATTGGAATCCGCCCAGCCTGTTCGAATTGGCGCAAAGAACCGGCTTCGACATTGATAGAACAAGTCTGGAACTTGAGCTAGGTCGTCAACCGTGGACACCATGAGTCGCCGTATCAGGCCGCCTGCTGCTGCCGGTAAAACTGTTGAGTAAACGCCGCCGGTGAGAGGTTGCCCAGTCTCGAGTGTCGCCGCTGCCGGTTGTAG
>JBPPNE010000073.1:0-2046 GCA_051306415.1 Porticoccaceae bacterium | reverse complement strand
CAGGGAGGCGTTGGTGATGTGGATGTTGAGGACCGCGATAAACGCACCCAACACACTGCCAAACACGGTGATCCAGGTGCGCGCCGATACCTGATCCGCGGCCTGCGCTGGAGCCGCGGCGGTCGCGGTGGTGCCGCCGGATTCGGCCATCGCCTGAAACTACTTCGCCGGAGTCTGCTTCGCCAGAGGCTACTTCGCCGTCGACACTGCGTGCGTGCGACTATCCGCCGCCGCGCTCGGCGCGCGAGTATCCACCTTGGCGACGACGGACATCCCCGCACGCAGTTTGTTGACGATGGGGCTGTCCTTGTCGAGCAGGATTTTCACCGGTACCCGCTGCACGATCTTGGTGAAATTGCCGGTGGCGTTGTCCGGCGGCAGCAGACTGAACTCGGCGCCGCTCGCCGGCGACAGGCTGTCCACGACGCCCTTGATCGGCTGATCGGGGAAGGCATCGACATTGACCAGCGCCCGCTGTCCCGGTACCACTTCAGTCAACTGGGTCTCCTTGAAATTGGCGATGACCCAGACATCGTCGATACCCACCAGCGCCATCTTGCGCGCGCCGGCAACCACGTACTCGCCGGGCTCGACATGCTTGTTGCCAACCCGGCCCGCCCGCGCGGCGCGCACATCGGTCAATTCGAGATTGATCTCGGCGACGCGCAGCTCCGCCTCGGCGCGCTGATGGCTGGCGACCGCCTCCGCCTCCTTGGCCCTGATCACCGCGATCTCTGCCCTGGCCGTTTCCAGACTCGCCCTGGCGCGGGCGAGATCGGCCTCGGCGCTGGCGAGGTCGGTGACGGCGTGATCGTAGGCCTGCCGATTGTCGAGCTTCTTGTCGCGCAGCACTTGCGCGCGCTTCATGTCGAGGTTGGCGCGTTCCAGCTGAGTTGCCGCTGACTTCACTCCAGCTGCACTCGCCGCAATGATGGCGTCCTGGCGAGTGACTTTCGTTTTCAGCGTCTCGCCGATGGAGAGCTCCTGCGCGACCTGGGCGTGCGCGCGCTCAACCTGGGCGCGATAGGAAGCCTTTTGCTGCGAAAACAGAATGTCGTTGGCGGCGACCACCTGGTTGTCCTCGACATAAACCTTGTCCACGATACCCGGCACCCAAGTAGTCACCACGGCAACGTCACTGCGGGTGTAGGCGTTGTCGGTCGACTCCCAGAAGCGGCCCTCGTGCCACCACTGCCAGGCCCAGAAGACGCCGGCGATCAACAGGATGGTGGCGATAGCGAGCAGGATGAATTTGCGTGTCATGGCGGGCCCCGTACTTATTTTTGCGTCGCGGGAGGTCGCCGGACAACCCCCGCGATGGCCCCGAAAAGGTTACCGCGGGGGTTGCGCGAATCCGCGCTTCAAATGATTTTGTTTGCCCCGCGATTAGACGGGTACTGTACCGTACCGTATCATCCGTCTCGGGGTGCATGCAAGCAAGCAGCGCGCCGCACCCACGTATATCCCGATGAATAGCGACGGAGACTCCGTGACTGAGAACGGACGCAAAACCGAAAGCGAGCGCCGCGCGGCGATCCTGGCCGCGGGCATGGCCGTGTTCCTCGAACAGGGTTACGTCGGCGCCAGCATGGATGAAATCGTGCGCCGCGCCGGCGGCTCGAAGCGAACGCTGTACCGCTATTTCGGCAGCAAGGAAGAGTTGTTTGGGGAAATCGTGACCGGTCTCGCGGCCCAGATGATCGCACCGCTCGACGCCGACGTTGGCGCCGGCAAGACGGTGTCCGAGGCTCTCAACCGGCTCGGCCAGCAATATCTGGAAGTGCTGCTCCGCCCTGACAGCCTCGCGCTCTTTCGCATCGTAGTCGCCGAGGGCATCCGTTTTCCCGAACTTGCCGAGGCTTTCTATCGCTGCGGTCCCGGCTTCGCGGCGGATCGGCTGGCCGGCTATCTGCGCGAGCAGCAGCGCCAGGGCACCATTGCGATCGACCATATCGAGCTCGCGGCACGCCAGTTCATCAGCCTGGTGCGCTCGGATATCCACCTGCGCGCGGCACTGGGCCTGGGGCTGTCGAGCAAAGCCGAGAT
>JBPPNE010000072.1:0-5774 GCA_051306415.1 Porticoccaceae bacterium | reverse complement strand
GCTGGATCAGGGTTGCCCCCATTGTCCAATATTCCCCACTGCTGCCTCCCGTAGGAGTCTGGGCCGTGTCTCAGTCCCAGTGTGGCTGATCATCCTCTCAGACCAGCTACGGATCGTCGCCTTGGTAGGCCCTTACCCCACCAACTAGCTAATCCGACGCAGGCTTATCCAATAGCGCAAGGTCCGAAGATCCCCTGCTTTCCCCCTTGAGGCGTATGCGGTATTAGCTCGAGTTTCCCCGAGTTGTCCCCCACTACTGGGCAAATTCCTACGCGTTACTCACCCGTCCGCCGCTCTACTCATCCCCGAGGGAACTTTCGCGCTCGACTTGCATGTGTTAGGCCTGCCGCCAGCGTTCAATCTGAGCCATGATCAAACTCTTCAGTTTAAATCTTTCACCTCTGCCTCGAACTACCTGCAAGAGGCGACGATTTCGCAGTTACCCGCGCTACCGCCGAAAACTCGGCTCAAATACTTTGGCTTACCATTTCAATAATGAATTGATGAGTTACTTGCATTTGACGATTCGTTGTCACCTGAATCATCGCAGCAAGCACCCACACGCTTTGCCTGATCATTTTCTTAAAGAACGTTCGCTCGGTTGAGCGGGATGCGTATTTTACAGATTGCATCTTATGTGTCAATCAAATTACCGCGATTTACCGAAACTATCTAACTACTTACTGCTTCGCGGCACACTCGCATTGACACAACCCCTGAGGGAGGCGCGCATTCTAGCGTCCGGATACTCGATGTCAATCGATAGTGACCATAATCCGGCAAGATCGGTCTACAGCTGTCCGTTGGGGGATTGCCAGCGCCCAATCAGACCCATCGCAACAGGTGGAAATTCTTCTTGCCCCGGCACAGAATATGGAAGTGTCCATAGTAGGCATCCGCCCTTGTGACCAGCGCTTGATCATCACCAACCTTGACACTATTGACACTCACCGCGCCATCACGGACAAACTTTCGCGCTTGCCCAAGGGTGACTTCACCGCGCGGGGTAACGGCCAAGCCGCTGTCCACCAAAACGTCAACGATAGCTTTGCTTGGCACGTCAATTTCGGTGCAAGGCATGCCATCAAGGGCTAGCTGCTCAAGGTCTCCTTCTGTCAATTCATTGAATGCCCCCGAGAACAGCGCCCTGGAAACACGCTCAGCGGCGGCCAAACCCTCGGGCCCATGAACCAGCCGGGTGACCTCTCGGGCGAGAATGCCCTGAACCGATTTCTTGCCCTGAGCCGCCGCGTCAGCATGTTCGACGGAATTGATTGCCGTCACTTCAAGAAAGGTGAAATAGCGAAGAAACTTATAGGCATCGCTGTCAGCCGTATTGATCCAGAACTGGTAAAACGCATACGGGGATGTCTTTGCTGGATCAAGCCAGACCGAACCGACCTCGGTTTTGCCGAACTTACTACCGTCCGCCTTGGTTACCAAGGGCAGAGTGAGGCCGTAAACTTGAGCACGATTGCGCCGCCGCGTTAGGTCTATGCCGCCTGTGATATTGCCCCACTGGTCGGATCCACCGATTTGCAAGGTGCAGCCGTAGCGGCGGTTGAGTTCAGCAAAATCGTAAGACTGGAGCAACAGATAGGAGAACTCCGTAAAGGAAATCCCCTCGCCCTCACGCTCTATCCGCTGCTTGACGGACTCCTTCTGGATCATCGCATTGACGGAGAAGTGCTTGCCCACGTCGCGGAGAAAATCGAGCGCGGACATCGCCCCGACCCACTCCAGGTTGTCGACCACACGGGCAGCACAGCTGCCGGCGTCGAAGTCGATGAAGCGGGACACCTGCGAGCGCAGACGCTCAGTCCAGCCACCGACGATATCCGGCGAGTTGAGTTTCCGCTCCTGGGACTTGAAGCTGGGGTCACCGATGAGGCCTGTAGCGCCGCCGACAAGGGCGATCGGCCGATGCCCGGCGAGTTGGAATCGGCGCAGAGCAAGCAGGGGAACCAAGCTGCCGATATGCAGGCTATCCGCGGTGGGATCAAACCCGCAATACAGCGTGCGCGGCTCATCAAGATGCTTGAGCAAGTGCTCATCGCCGGCAATCTGGGCAATCAGACCCCGATCCTTGAGTTCGTCGATCAAGCTAGCGCCAAGCCCAAGCATGCGGTAAATTACCTCCATCGATAGCAGAAAAATAACGCGGAACCATACACCATCTTGCTCCAATTACAAGAATCCGTCGGCGCCCAAAATGACAGCACCGCTTTCATCGATCTTCTTTTTTTGTTATAAAAGGAGGCTTTACGATGCGTTATCCGCATGTTCACTGATAAAAACATGCGCAGGAAGCGCAACCTGAGATCTTTCTGGCTGGATGGCTCTATGTTTACACCGCCTCGTGCTCGTCTGTTCGCCGCGACTGTCGTCGCGTTTGGTGTCCTGTTGATATTGCCTTTAGCACCCTCGGAGCGAGCGGTCGCCGAACGCAATAACCTCCCCATCGAACTCCCGCTACCACCCACCGAACAAACCGATAAAGCACAGCAAGCCGTCATCCCCTCTCCCGAACTAGCCCAGACTCCCCAAGCAGCCACTGAACCCAGCTCCGCACCCGCATCTTCGCGCTGGCGAGAAGACAGCGTTCGACCTGGCGACAATCTGACGAGTCTTTTCAAACGCCTGCATCTAAGCGAGACCGATGCACTGGCTGTTACCGACGCGAGTAGAGAGGCGGCCCAGCTGAAAAAATTACAGCCCGGAGAGACCGTTGCCGTCGCGGTGGACGAGCACGGCGACCTCGCGAAAGTCAAATACATCCGCTCGCCATTGGAATCTTATGTTTACAAATCCGATGGAACCAACTTCACCGGTGAAAAAAAGCTGCGCGCACCGGAAGTGGCAACCAGATTCGAGCATGGCGTCATAGAAAGCTCTCTTTTCCTCGACGCCAGCAAAACCGGACTCCCGCAAGCGCAGATTCTGTCCATCGCAAACATTTTTGCCTGGGATATCGACTTTGCGCGGGACATCAAATCTGGCGACAGTTTTAGCGTGCTCTACGAAGAGCACTTTGTCGATGGCGAGCGCATTGGCGCGGGGGATATCCTTGCTGCGGAATTCACCAATCAGGGCAAAACCTACCAAGCTGTTCGCTTCGTAGGCAAGGATGGTACGGTGACTTACTACACACCCGATGGCAAACCGATGCGGAAGGCCTTTCTGCGGGCACCGCTGGATTTCACTCGCGTCAGTTCCAATTTCAACCTGCGCCGCTTCCACCCGATTCTGAAAATGGTCCGCCCTCACCGGGGAGTTGACTATTCCGCACCAACAGGGACCCCGGTGTACGCCGCCGGCGGTGGACGTATCGTCGCCGCAGCATTCAGTCCATCAATGGGCAATTACGTGGTCATCCAGCACAACGCCAGGTACTCCACCAAATATCTCCACCTCAGCAAACGCAAAGTCAGCGCCGGCAAACTGGTCAAGCAGGGCGAGACCATCGGCGCAGTCGGCTCGACCGGTTATGCCACCGGCCCGCACCTCCACTACGAGTTTCTTATCAACGGCGCTCACCAGGATCCGCGCTCCGCCAAAATGCCGATCTCAGAACCCATACCCACCGCACTGCGGGGTCAGTTTCTCGCCCAGACGAGGCCATTGGTGGACAAGTTGGCGAGCTTGGCCACACGCGTAGCATCCGCCAAAGACGGTTCTTCCGCCGCCCACATCGATTAATTCGATCCGGCAACGGGATATCGGTACTTCAACGTGTCGAAAAGTAGGGCATATCTCTTTATCGGCTTGATGTCCGGTACCAGCATGGACTCGGTGGACGCGGTTCTAGTCGATTTTAGCGACCTTCTGCCCAAAGCCCTCGGCTATGCCTGCCTCGCCATCCCGCCCGGCCTTAGACGCGACATCGGCACCCTCTGCTCGCCCGGTGGCGACGACATCGACACCCTTGGCCGCATTGATCGCCAACTCGGCTACCTGTTTGCAGACGCGGCACTCGCGGTGCTTGAGAAAACCGCCATATCCGCCACTGCAATCACCGCCATCGGCAGTCACGGCCAGACGGTCCGCCACCGACCACCCCAAGTGGGCGGCAAATATCCGTTTACGCTGCAAATCGGCGACCCCAATATCATTGCCGCGACCACGGGCATAACCACTGTGGCGGATTTTCGCCGCCGCGACATCGCCCTTGGCGGGCAGGGTGCGCCGCTGGTGCCCGGGTTTCATCGAGAAGTATTTCGCAGCGATCAACACCAGCGGGCGGTGATTAACATTGGCGGCATGGCCAATGTCACCTGGCTGCCGAGGGCGGGCGATGTGTTGGGTTTCGACACCGGCCCAGGCAATGTGCTGATGGATGGGTGGAGCCAGCGCCATATCGGCGCGGCCTTTGATCAAGACGGTGCATGGGCTGCCGGAGCAACTTCGCATCCGGCGCTATTGGGCCTCCTTAAAACGCATCCCTTCTTTGCAATGCCAGCACCAAAAACCACCGGGCGGGAAGATTTCAACCTCGATTGGCTTGACCGGCAACTTGCCTTACACCCCGGCGCCGTTGATCCGCAGCAGGTTCAGTCGACGTTGCTCGCGCTGACGGCGGAGTCTATCGCCGAGGCTATCGCGAGCCTTCCGGCCAGGGCCGCGGAAGTCTACCTGTGTGGCGGCGGAGCCCTGAATCGTCAATTGGTCGCAACGCTGAAAACCCTGCTGGAACCAGCAATGGTAGCCACAACCAGCGATTTGGGCATCGATCCCCGCTGGGTGGAGTGCATCGCGTTCGCCTGGCTGGCACGACAGCGGTTGCTCGGCCTTCCTGGCAACCTGCCGTCGGTCACTGGCGCGAGCGCGCCGGCAGTTCTCGGCGCCATCTACTCCGCCTGATAACAAGGATTGTGCGCATCAGTGGCAGTGACAGCAAGAGTGGCGACAAGGAAAGTGGCGACAGCAAAAACAAAATCCGGCTTCACACCGAAAAAGACGCACCGCAGCCGCAGGTAGTAGCAGCATTTGGGTTCTTAATCACAAAACGGGATCCTTCGAGACCCTCCGCGTAATCAACCTCGGCGCCGACGAGATACTGAAAGCTCAGGGAATCGACCAATACCGTCACCCCATCGCGCTCGATCAGGGTGTCGTCGTCAGCCACCGCTTCATCGAAGGAAAACCCGTACTGAAACCCGGAGCACCCCCCACCCGTCACATACACTCGCAACTTGAGCTCGGGATTGCCCTCTTCGTCCACCAGATTGCGAACCTTGGCGACCGCTTTGCTGGTCACGTTGAGGAGTGTCGGGTTGAATGATTCGGTGCCTGTCATAACGGTTCCAAACTGACGCGAGTCGGTAGATTCAGAATATGTGGGGGCGCGCAACGGATTTTCCAATACCGGTCGCTCCCGGCCAGCGAAGGGGGCAGGCGCAGTCAAAAAATTCATTCGATCCGGCGGCAACTACGCTGGCGCCAAATCAAAACATCCCCGATATCCCTTCACCCGAAACCAGTCTACAGCTTCTCGACAGACCAATTGAAGGTTTCTTCCTTGTTGCGGCCCCCCACCTGGCGCACGGTCACCAGGATCTGATGCGGCACGAAGCCCACCGGCAGCCGCAAACTGCCTTCGATGACCTGAAAATACTTGAAGGTCACCTCCATCTGGCCACGACCTAGAGAAGGATCGAGTTCGGCAAGGGCATAGCTGGCCTGCTTGCCGTCGAGATCGCCCGCTAACTTGACGTCGACAGCAACCTTGATGGTCTTCAGCACCGCCGCCCGCTGGCGCACGGCGATCCGGTAAA
>JBPPNE010000071.1:0-2361 GCA_051306415.1 Porticoccaceae bacterium | reverse complement strand
GCCTGCTCGCCACCCATCACCGAGATGCGCGCGTTGGGCCACATGAACAGGAAGCGCGGATCGTAGGAGCGCCCGCACATGCCGTAATTGCCGGCACCGAAGGAGCCGCCGATGATGATGGTGAATTTGGGCACCTGGGCGCACGCGACCGCGGTGACCATCTTGGCGCCGTGCTTGGCGATGCCGCCGGCCTCGTACTGTTTGCCGACCATGAAGCCGGTGATGTTCTGCAGGAACACCAGTGGAATCTTGCGCTGCGCGCACAGCTCGATGAAATGCGCGCCCTTCTGCGCGGATTCGCTGAACAGGATGCCGTTGTTGCCGAGGATGCCCACCGGATAGCCGTGGATGCGCGCGAAACCGCACACCAGCGTGCTGCCGAACAGTGCCTTGAACTCGTCAAACTCGGAGCCATCGACAACGCGGGCGATGATTTCGCGGACGTCGTAGGGCTGGCGGGTGTCCACGGGCACGATGCCGTAGATCTCCTCGGCGGCATAGCGCGGCTCGACCGGCTCCCGCACATCCATCTGCACCGGCTTGACCCGGTTCAAGCGCGCCACCGCTTGCCGCGCCAGTTGCAGCGCGTGGCTGTCGTTCTGGGCGTAGTGATCGGTGACGCCGGAGGTGCGGCAGTGGACGTCGGCGCCGCCGAGTTCCTCGGCGCTGACCACTTCGCCGGTAGCGGCTTTCACCAGCGGCGGTCCGCCGAGAAAGATGGTGCCCTGTTGGCGCACGATGATCGACTCGTCGGCCATCGCCGGCATGTAGGCGCCGCCGGCGGTGCAGGAGCCCATGACCACGGCGATCTGCGGGATGCCCTTGGAGGACATCACCGCCTCGTTGAAAAAGCTGCGGCCGAAGTGGTTGCGGTCGGGAAAGACGTCCGCCTGCATCGGCAAAAATGCGCCGCCGGAATCCACCAGGTAGATGCAGGGCAGGCGGTTTTCCTCGGCGATGGTCTGCGCGCGCAACTGCTTGGTCACCGTCAACGGATAGTAGGTGCCGCCCTTGACGGTGGCGTCGTTGGCCACGATTAGGCACTCCTGGCCCGATACCCGGCCGATGCCGGTGATGATGCTGGCGCAGGGAATGTAGTCGTCGTAGACCTCCCAGGCGGCGAGCTGGGAAAATTCCAGAAACGGCGAGCCGGGGTCGATCAAACCGAGCACGCGATCGCGCGGCAGCAATTTGCCGCGGGCGACGTGGCGCTCCCTGGACTTGGCGCCACCGCCCAGTTTGAGCTGCTCGACCTTGGCATTGAGGTCGGCCACCAGGCCACGCATATGGTCGCTGTTGACGGCGAAATCGCTCCCGCGCGGGTTGATCTTTGAGGTCATGATCGGCATTGAGGGGTCGCCTATGCGTCTTTTTTCTGGAGGATTTTTGGGAAGGTGGCGCGATGAAAGCCATCATAGGCGGCATTGTTCCGCTGCGCGCGGGGGATTTTTCGGCCCAGCGGCGAGCTCAGGCACAGCGAGCTGCCGCCGTCGATGCGCAACGTGACGCCGTTGATGTAACTGGCGCCCTCGGACAGCAGAAAGCACACCGCCGAGCTGACCTCGGATTCGGTGCCGACCCGGTTCAGCGGCACCGACTCGGGGAAGTGGGGAATGCATTCGAGCATCTCCGGGTCGGTGTAGGTGTCGAGGCCGGAGGAGGCGAGGTAACCGGGCGCGACCGCATTCACCCGCACACCAGCATAGGCCCATTCGACGGCGGTGGTCTGGGTCAGGTTCTCCATGCCGGCGCGGGCGGCGCCGGAGTGGGCCATGCGCGGCATGCCGCCAAAGTTGTCGGCGGTGATGTTGACGATGGTGCCGCCGTGTTCCTTCATCGATTGCAGAAACACCGCCTTGGAGACGATGAAGCCGCCGATCAGATTGGTTCGCACGACGGCGAGAAAGCCGTTCGGCGTGATGTTCTCCAGATCCGCGGGAAACTGGCCACCGGCATTATTGACCAGGCCGTGAATGGGGCCGTGGTCGGCGACGAACCGGTGGATCACCGCCTCCACCGCGTCGGCTTCGCGAATATCGGCGCAGCCGTAATCGCAGATGGCGCCGGGGTTGTCGCCTTCAATTTCTGCCTTGACGGCCGTCAGTTTCGCTTCGGTGCGCCCCATCATTAGCACGGTAGCCCCGAGCGCCGCGAGCTCGTGGGCGATGCAGCGGCCGAAACCACTGCCGGCGCCGGTGACGAGGATGGTCTTGCCGGTGAAAATTCCCGGTCGCAAAACGGATTGGTAGCCCATTGGCAGTCTCCCCTGAGGTATCCACCGGCTGCGCCGGCGGGCGATTCTTGTGTGTCTATCGTGTTGTGTGGTGGCGCTTAACCGGTTACCGGGTTTCGTTAAACAAC
>JBPPNE010000070.1:0-2282 GCA_051306415.1 Porticoccaceae bacterium | reverse complement strand
GCCAAATACACGCCGGTGCTGGAGGTCTCCGAGGAGCGCTGGGACGGTTGCTTTCGCGTCAACCTGAAGGGCATTTTTTACCTGGTGCGCAAACTCGCGCCCGGCATGCTTGAACGCCAGTGGGGCAAGATCGTCAACGTCTCCTCGGTGGAATACGCCGGCGCCGCCGGTCATGCCGACTACGGCGCCGCCAAAGCCGCGGTAACCTCGCTGACTCGCAGTCTTGCCGAGGAACTGGCACCGCACATCAACGTCAACTGCATCGCGCCCGGCATCATCCGCACGCTGGCGATCCGCGATGTCGGCGAGGACGTCGCGCGCAAATTCGAGCAGAAGAACCTGATGAAACGCATGGGCGAGCCCCTCGACATCGCCAATGCCGCGCTGTTTTTCAGCAACGACGAGTCGAGCTATGTCACCGGTGTCACCCTGCCGGTCTCGGGCGGGCTGTGGCCGGCGCTGTGAACTGGAGCGGTCGGTGGCGCCGGAACCTAACAGGCTGTTGAAAAGCGTCGCGAGGACGGCCAGATGCGAGGCGCACGGCGCGCAGTGACCGAGACATATCCAGTCGATAGGCGAGGGAGCGAGCACCGCGCAACGAAGCAGATGGCTGCCGCAGCAGTTTTTCAGCAGCCTGCTAAAGTAACAGGGAGGTAAGGCATGGCACTCCACCCCGGTTTCCCGCGCTCGCCCTACGCCATCCTGCCGCCCGAATCGCGCTGGTTCCCGGCGGCGGAAGAACTGCGCGCCACCGCCTACCAAAAACTGTTGCCGCCGCTGGTGGCGCGGATTCGCGAGGAGGTCGCGGCCTGGCGCGCCAACGCTTACCCCGGCACCTCCGCGACCTCCCGCGCACTGCTGCAATGGTGGTTCGCGACCGAGCATCTGGTCGAGCAGGCGGACGGCGCGCAATCACCGTTTCGCTACTACTTCGCCCAGCGCGAGGCGGTGGAGACTGTCATCTGGCTTTTTGATGCGCGCGGCGCCCGCGACAAGTTCGACCTGCTGCGTTTCGATGCCTCCGGCGCGGTATCGAGCAACATGTTCGACGAGGATTGGCCGCGCTTCGTGATCAAAATGGCAACCGGCGCCGGCAAGACCAAGGTGCTGTCGCTGTTGATTGCCTGGAGCTACTTCCACAAGCTCTATGAACCCGACTCACAGCTCGCGCGCAACTTCCTGCTGATCGCGCCCAACATCATCGTGCTCGACCGCCTGCGCGCCGATTTCGACGGCCTGCGCATTTTCTTCAACGATCCGGTACTGCCCGATAACGGCCTCGGCAGCGTCGCTGACAGCATTAGATAATGTCTGCTCCGTAACGCATCTGGCCGGTGTAGGGATACGGAGACACAGTAGTCGCCTAGGAGCTGCATTAGAAATATAATAGAGCTCCATAGTTATTTTAGTAGAGCTCTATTGACAATAACGAGGAGCTTTGTTAAATTTCTACACGAGCTGTGATGTTCTCAAACATCCGGCTCCCTACCTGAGCTCGCTCGGGGCCTTTGAGCGATTGGCGCTCTGTGGCACTAGAGCTCTTTATTCGGAGAAAACGCTATGTACGTTCACGTTCCAGCCATGCGGGGAAAAATTGGTTCCCGTACCTACTACGCCTGCCTTATGCCCATGAGCGCGATCCCCAATCTGTTCAAGTTCACGGATTGGGCTGGGTTTACCCCGGAAGACCGCGAGCAGCGCGTCCTCAACGAGAAGCGCGTCCCCGAGTTGCGCGACTACATCAACGAGAACGATGAAGACTACATTTTCTCGTCTATCACCGCGTCCTATAAGTCGGCACCAGTCTTCGACCCGGCCCCCAACGGTAACGGCATGGACGGAGCTATCGGTGTCTTAAAGTTGAAACTCGGCGATGAGTTGATCATCAACGACGGGCAGCACCGCTGCGCTGGAATCGCCGAGGCGCTCAAAGGCAACCCTGGCATCGGCGACCACACGATTTCCGTCCTGCTATTCCCGTACGAGAACAAGGATCGGGTGCAACAAATGTTCTCGGACTTGAATCGCTACGGGCAGAAGACCTCGAAGTCGCTCGACATCCTCTATGACAAGCGTGACAAGATTTCGGCAGCGACGCTCGCCTTGCTGGACGAAGTTGCGGTGTTCCGTGACCTGACCGACAAGGACAGCGTTTCACTCAAATCAAAGTCAACAAAGCTGTTCACATTGGCTGCACTCTACGACGCCAACCGCGAATTGCTAAAGGGCCGCGAAGACGCAGAGATACTTGCCAACGTCGAGATGCTAACTAATTACTGGTC
>JBPPNE010000069.1:0-3548 GCA_051306415.1 Porticoccaceae bacterium | reverse complement strand
GCTAGCGGCGGTCGAAGGTGCTTCCAAACTGAAGCGGCCGTCCATAATGTCGCCCGGTTCCCCCGTTATCCACAGATGGAGAGTTGCCCCATGAAAATCGAAAATATCCGTGGCCTGATGCTGGCCACTGCCGCTGCCGCCCTGTTCACTAGCGGCGCCACCTTTGCCGCAGAGCGCGCCGGCGCCACCGAGGCCAAGGTTCACTGCAGCGGGGTGAACTCCTGCAAAGGGACATCCGACTGCAAAACCGCACAGAACGCCTGCAAGGGACAAAATAGCTGTAAAGGCCTCGGCCACCAGGCCATGACCAAGGCGGAGTGCGACGCCAAGGGCGGGAAAGTCGTCGAATAAACTGTTATTTCAAGCGGAACCGACCGGGCGAGGCGGAATTGATCCGCCTCGCCCGGTCATCGCTGACACCGCGCGGCGAGCGCACCGGGTAATCCCTGACTCACTTCGTCGGCCACTCACTTCGGCACCATCGGCAACCCAGATGAGCCACCCGTACACAGGAACAACCACTGCCAGCCCCATCCAGGGTTTCGGCTTGGGACTGCGGCGACAGCATTACGAGGCCATTCTCGCGGAGCGGCCGGCGGTGGACTGGTTTGAGATTCTCACCGAGAACTACCTGGTTCCCGGCGGCAAGCCGCTGCACTACCTCGACCGCATCCGCGCCCAGTACCCGATGGTCATGCACGGGGTTTCGTTGTCGATCGGCAGTTCCGACCCGCTCAATCGCGACTATCTCACTGCGATTAAAGCTTTGATTGAGCGCATCCAGCCGGCCTGGTTGTCCGACCATCTGTGCTGGACCGGTGTGGGCGGGATCAACCTGCACGACCTGCTGCCGCTGCCCTATACCGAAGAGGCGCTCTGGCATGTCGTCGGTCGGGTGCGGCAGGTGCAGGATTTCCTCGGCCGGCAGATTTTGCTCGAAAACGTGTCGAGCTACCTGACCTACAATGCCTCCCTGATGTCCGAGTGGGAGTTTCTTAGCGCCGTCGCCACAGAAGCGGACTGCCTGATTCTTCTCGATATCAACAACATTTATGTCAGCGCGTTCAACCACGATTTTGACCCCCTCGCCTATCTCGATGGCATTCCGGCCAAGCGGGTGTGCCAATTCCACCTCGCCGGCCATCTGAATCTGGGCACCCATATCATCGATACCCACGACCACCCGGTCATCGATCCCGTCTGGTCGCTCTACCGCGAGGCGGTGCGCCGCTTTGGCGCCGTTCCCACCATGATCGAGCGGGACGACAACATTCCCGATCTGAGTGAATTGCTTGCCGAACTCGACATGGCCAGACTGCACGCGGCTCAAGCCCGCGGCAACACTCTTGCAAGCCCGGGGCAAACGGCATGAGCGAACCGCGGGGTTTGACTGAATTGCAGACCGCCTTGCAACAATTCCTGCTAGACCCGCGCCAACCGGTCGAGCACCTGATCGCCGCCAACGCGCGAATGCCGCCCGCCACCCAGGTCGGCGTCTACGCCGAGGCCTACCGGGCGCGTCTGGCGGAGGCCCTGGACGCCGATTTTGCCGGCCTTCATGCGTACCTAGGCGACGACGAATTCGAGCGCCTGGTGCACGCCTATCTCGCCGATCACCCGTCCCGGCATTTTTCCCTGCGCTGGTTCGGCCTTTATCTGGCGGACTTTCTCGCCGCAAACTTACCCTACTCCGAACACCCGGATATCAGCGAGATGGCGCGCTTTGAATGGGCGCAGTGCGACGCCTTCGATGCGCCCGACACCGCGGTCATCGGCATGGCCGAATTCGCTGCCATCGCCGCCCTACAGTGGCCCGAGCTGCGCCTCGGATTTCATCCATCCCTGGTGCGACTTGATCTGCACGCCAACGTACCCGCGCTGTGGCTCGCACTGAACGCGGGCGAATCACCGCCGGCACTGGAACGGCTCGACCAGCCACAACCCTGGTTGCTGTGGCGGAGTGAACTCAGAGTCCTGTTTCGCCCGCTAACGGCGGCGGAAGCCTTTGGCCTGGATCAGTTTCGTGCCGGCGCAACCTTCACCACGGCCTGCGAGGGACTGTGCCAATGGTTCCCGCCGGAGGATGTACCGCTGCAAGCCGCCACCCAGTTGCGGCGCTGGGTTGAAGACGGCCTGGTGATTCAGGTGGATTGAAGCGGCACCAAAAAGGTAGAGTCAGGACGGCTGCGGGTGGCTCTCGGTGTGTTCGCTAGCCGGCGTTTTAATCAGCAATACCAGCAGCGTGCCGACCAGCAAACAGGCTGAGAACAGGTAAAACACCTCCTTATAGCCGCCGAACCGATCGCCGCCATAGCCGGTGAGCACGATGCCCACTGCACCCAGCACGGTGCTGAGCAGAATACGATAGGACAACAGCGTGGGCGTATTGGCCGGCCCGTAATAGTTGGCGAGCATGGCGGTGGAACCCACCAGTCCCAGGCCAAAGCCCAGCCCGAACAGCACCACCGAGGTGTAGAGCAGCAAGGGGTTGTGCGCATTGGTGAGAATAAACATGCCGAGGCATTCCGAGGCCATGCCGGCCAGGAACAACGTGCGCGGTTCGATGGCGAAATCCCCCAGCAGGCCAGAGGCAAATCGTCCGCTGGTAGTAAACATCCCTTGAACACCGAGCGCAGTGGCCGCGAGTACTGCCGTCATGCCCATGTCAGTGACATGCAGTACCATTTGACTGCTGACGATCATGTGCCCGGTGACTGCCAATGATCCCGATGCCAGAATGACCCAGTAGGTGCGGTCCAGAAAGGCCTCTTTGATTGTCCAGTCGCGATGGGTTTTGTACACCCCGGCGGGCTTTGCGGTGCTGGATTGGGGGTCGTTCCCGGCATTGCCATTGACGCCATCCAGTTGCTGACCGACGTCCGCCGGCTCATTGCGCACCAGCAGCCAGCTCAGCACCGATGCCGACAGCGACACCACCCCGACAAACAGCCAGACTGGGCGCCAGTCGCCGGCCCGGTGAATCAACCAGGTGAAAGTGGGCGCGCCCACCACGCCACCCATGCCGCCCGCGGCCATGAATATGCCAAGCGCCATGGAGCGGCGTTGAAAAAACCATTGGGTGACCAGTTGCGTGCCGGGCAATACCGCCTGCATGGTCATGCCCGCGCCGAGGATAACCGCGCACAGGTAGTACACCGGCAACGAGTGGAAGCGGTACAAAATGCTGGCCCCAAGGGCGGTGACAAACCCGCCGAGAATAATCATCAAGCGCGGGCTGATTTTCTTCATCAGCGCGGTGACCACCGGGCCGGCAAAGCCGATTACCAGCGACAAAATGGCAAAGCCGGTGGTGGCCTGGGTCCGGGTCCAGCCCAGATCGGCAATCATTGCCGGCATCATCACGCTCAGGCCGTAAAACACAGCGCCGACGCTGATCATGTAGATCACGCTGATCGCGCCTAACAATATCCAGCCGTAATACATTGCGTAATCCACCGGTTGGTGTGCGGACGTTCGGGCATCCCGGTCAGGCGCCTGTGCTGTGTAGCGGCCCTTTCCCGACCAGCGCGGAACCGCTGGCCACCACT
>JBPPNE010000068.1:0-18928 GCA_051306415.1 Porticoccaceae bacterium | reverse complement strand
CTGCTGCAGATAGGCGAGGGTTCCGCCAGCGTCCAGACGAAGCGCAGTCACCGGCAGCTGAGGGTCTGGAATACCTCTGACCCAGTAGCGCAATTGCTCGACCGGCAGCGTCCAACCGAAGAGGTCTGCGGTGAGCAGGCTGGGGTTGGCGGCAACGCGATCACCGTGGCCCGACTGACTCAGCACGGCCGCGCCCTCATCGCCATGGAGGCGGGTGGTGCCGGCGCCAAAGGGTCCACTCAAGTGGACATCGAAACCTTCACCGCTTTGCTGCCAGTCTATCCAGGCACTGCCGCCGTCGCCATTGCCGCGATAACCCAGTTTGCCTTCGAGATGCCAGTCGCGCAGGCCCAGCATGCGGGTGTTGTGCTCCTTCCACGCCACTGGCAGTGCAGGTGGGTACGGTTGGTTGGCGCAACCGGCGAGAATCACGGTGGCCAGGATGGCCGCCAGCGCGGAGAGCAAAATCCGACCGCCAATGTTCAGGGGGTTCCCACCTGCAGGCGCTCCAAGGTTTCCAGCAGCGCGGGGTTGTCAGGCGCGCTAGTTCTGGCCTCTCGCCATACCGCCCTGGCCTCATCCCGCTGCCCGGACACCCAGAGCACCTCGCCCAGGTGGGCCGCGATCTCCGGGTCTGGCAGTAGCGCCATGGCCTGGCGAAGCTGGGTTATCGCCTCCTCGTGACGGCCTTCGCGGAAGAGCACCCAGCCCAGGCTATCGACGATAGCGGGATCATTCGGACTGATGGCGAGGGCGCGTTCGATGAGCGCGCGGGCCTCGGCATATCGGCGGGTGTGGTTGGCCAGGGAATAGCCCAGTGCGTTCAGCGCCGCGCTGTTGTTGGCGTCCCGTTGCAGAATCGCGCGCAGATCGCTTTCGAGGCCAGCGATATTGCGGAGCTTCTCGCTTGCTAGCGAGCGGGAATAGAGCAAACTGATGTCGTTGGCGTGTTCTTCAAGGCCGTCGCTGAGCACTTTGTAGGCTTCTTTAAACTCCTGCTCGGCGACCAGCAGGTCTGCTTCCATTTGATAGAGTGCGATCGAGTTGCCGGGATGTTCCATGCGCGCCTTGTGCAGCTGGATGCGGGCATCACCCAGGCGGTTTTGCCGGGCCAGAATGGCGACCAGGCGAGCAATGGCGGAAAGAAAATTTTTGCCCTTGCGAACGGCGCGGTAGTGCACCGCCGCAACGTCGAGGCGATTATCCTCTTCCGCCATCAAGCCCAATTGAAAGTGGGCATCATCGGTGCGGCGGTTGTTCCTGACCAGATCGGTGAAAGTCGCCAGGGCTTCGCTGCGCAGGCCCATTTCACGGTTGAAGAGGGCGAGAGAGAATCGCAAATCGGCATCGTCCGGGTGTTTGTCGGCGAGTTCGACCATGTTCGCGCGAGCCTGTTGCAGGTTCGTTTCGGCGAGCAGGCGGATCTGCAACAGGCGTAGCACTTTGCTGTCGGGAGTGTGCTCGAGGCCCGCTGTCAGTGTGGCAACGGCGCCATCGCGGTCGTTGTTGCGATACAATAGCTGGACCAGCAGGAGCCTGACGCTCTCGTTTTCGGGTTCCGCAGCGAGAAGCTCTCGCAGAATCTGCGCCGATTCCTGTAACGCGCCCTGCTGTTGCAACAATTGAGCGGTACCGAATTGAAGTTCGCGGTTGTCCGGGTTGGATTTTCGTAGCTTCTGGTAGCGCGCCAGCAGCGATGCCCGCTGCGCTGGCGGAGCATTTTCGGTGTAGGACGGCAGCGCCAGCAGCGTTTCTCCGACACCCACGCCGAGCAGGTATTCGCCTTGGTCGAAGGCGGCATCGAGTTGCCCCGAAATGGAGAACGCAAATGCGGCCAGTTGCCGCGCCTCAATGTCAGCCGGTTCCAGCTTCACCCAGAGCGGACACATTTCTATCAATGCGGGGCGGTTGTCGAGATAGGCGGCAATCTTGCAGGCGCGGGCGACCACACCGGGATCCCGGGTGGCGCGGGCGTGAATCAGATAGCTGTCGAGGGCGAGATCGACACGGCCGCGGGCACCGGCGAATTCCGCCGCCAGCAAATCGTAAAAGGTTTGTGTTGAAAACGGGCGAACCGGATAATTGCGCGGTGACTCGGTCGGGCTGGCATTTTGTCCGCTGGCCGCCGTCCCATTGGTCACTGCGGGGGTGATGTTGTCTGGGCTGGTGGCGCAGGCGGTCAATAGCAGGCAGATGCAAACAATACTGATGAAACGGGGTGGCAGTGTACCCATGGCAGAGCATTTCCCGGCGAACGGAGCGTATTGTAGCAATAATGTCCGCGATAATTCCTGATGGACTTTGTCTCTGATAGCCTCGCCCAGGGGAACTATTTTCCGGCTGGCGGTGAGCTGCCGTGACGCTGGTTGCGCTCGGCATCAATCACCGCACCGCCCCGGTGGATATCCGCGAGAAAGTGGCCTTCGCTCCCGAAGGGATGGCGGCAGCACTTCAGGGCGCGCGAACCGACACGAGGGTTGCCGAGATCGCCATTCTGTCCACCTGCAATCGCACTGAGTTGTACGCCAGCACTGATAATGGCGAGGCTGAGGCGCCTCCGCAAGTGTTGCTGGCGTGGCTGGCGAATCACCATGGCATCGCGGTGGCAACATTCCGCGACTGCCACTACTGCCATGTCGATGATGACGCCGTGCGTCACCTGATGAAGGTCGCCAGCGGCCTCGATTCGATGGTGCTCGGAGAGCCGCAGATACTGGGCCAGATGAAGTCCGCCTACGCGGTTGCGCAGCAGGCGGGCACGCTGTCAGGCGTGCTCGACCACGTATTCCAGCAGGTGTTTGCGATTGCCAAACGCGTGCGTAGCGAAACGGCTATTGGCCAGAATCCGGTATCGGTGGCCTACGCGGCGGTCAGCCTGGCGCAGCGGATTTTCAGTGATCTGGGCGATGCGCATGCCTTGCTGATTGGCGCTGGCGATACGGTGGAGTTGGTCGCCAGGCACTTGCGCGAGCAGCGTATCGGCGGCATCACGGTGGCCAACCGCACCCTCGAACGCGCCGAGGAGCTGGCCGGAAACTTCGCCGCCAATGCGATCTTGCTCGCCGATATTCCCGAGCACCTGCACCGGGCGGACATCGTAATTTCCTCCACCGCCAGCCAGTTGCCGGTGCTGGGCAAGGGCGCGGTAGAGTCGGCGCTCAGGCAGCGCAAGCATCGCCCGATGCTGATGGTGGATATCGCGGTGCCGCGCGATATCGAGCCAGAGGTCGCCAGACTCGATGACGTCTATCTGTACACCGTGGATGATCTGCGCGAGGTCATCGCCGAGAATCGCCGGGGCCGCGAGGATGCCGCCGGTGAAGCTGAACGGATTATCGAGGCGGGCGTGCTCGCCTGGCGGAAACAGTTGCGCAGTCTTGAAGCGGTGGATACGATCCGCGCCTTTCGCGACAGCGTCGCCGAGGTGCGTGATAGCGAGCTCGGCAAGGCGTTACAGGCGTTGGCAAGGGGACAACCCGCCGACGAAGTCGCGCGCCAGCTGGCCCATAACCTGACCAACAAATTGCTCCATACCCCGACGACTCGGCTCAAGCGGGCGGGTGAGGAGGGGCGCAGTGAGCCGATTCGCTGGACTCGTGAACTCTTCGACCTCGACAGCCACGTCTTCGACGGGGACGCTCTCCCGTCCGATCGGAAACCGGAATGAAGCCGTCTTTGCTGGAAAAATTTGACCGCCTTCGCGAACGCAACCAGGAGGTCGGCCAGCTTCTGGGCGATCAGGGAATCATCGCCGATCAGCAACGTTTTCGCGCCCTGTCCCAGGAATACGCCGAGCTTGAACCCGTCGTCCATCACTATGAGCGCTATCTTCGTGTGATCGCGGCGATGGCCGAGGCGCGACAACTGCTGGGTGACGCTGACGCCGATATGCGCGATCTGGCACAGCAGGAACTTAAAACCGGGGAAGCCGCCTGTGCTGCGTTAGGGCTGGAGTTACAGCGGCTGCTGTTGCCCCGTGACCCCGATGACGACAACAACGTTTTTCTGGAAATTCGCGCGGGTACCGGTGGCGACGAGGCGGCCATTTTCTCCGGCGATCTGTTTCGCATGTACAGCCGCTACGCCGATTTTCGCCGCTGGAAAGTCGAGATCATCAGCGAGCGGCCGGGCGAGCACGGCGGTTACAAGGAGATCATCGCCCGCATCATTGGCGCGGGCGCTTACTCCCAACTCAAATTTGAATCCGGCGCCCACCGCGTGCAGCGGGTGCCCGCGACCGAGGCCCAGGGCCGTGTTCACACCTCGGCCTGTACCGTGGCGGTGATGCCGGAAGTCACCGAAGTGGATGCCATCGACATCAATCCGGTGGATTTGCGTACCGATACCTACCGCTCTTCCGGGGCTGGCGGCCAGCATGTCAACACGACGGATTCCGCCGTGCGCATCACCCACATCCCCACCGGTATCGTGGTCGAGTGCCAGGATGAGCGTTCCCAGCACAAAAACCGCGCCAAGGCGATGGCGCTGTTACAGGCGCGGATTCTCGCTAGCATGAGGGAAAAACAGGCTCAAGAGCGCTCCGACCTACGCCGTAGCCTGGTCGGTAGCGGCGACCGCTCCGAGCGCATCCGCACCTACAACTTCCCGCAGGGACGACTGACGGACCATCGCATCAACCTCACGCTCTACAAGCTCGAAGAGATCGTCCAGGGCGATCTCGATGCCGTCATTCAGCCCCTCATCAATGAACACCAGGCCGACCAGCTCGCCACCCTTGCCGAGTGACCTGGTTGAGTGGGCGGTCGACCTGGGAGAATCAATCAAGGAATCCTCGGGATGACTGACGCAGTGCGGATTGTCGATCTGATCAGGCGCGCGGCCGAACTGGCCGCGACCAGCGACAGCCCTCGACTGGATACGGAGGTGCTGCTCGCTCACGTGTTGCAGGTTCCTCGCAGCTACCTTTTCACTTGGCCCGAGAAAGTTATTGATAGCGCGGCCCTGGCAACCTTTGAAGCGCTGTTCCAGCGCCGCCGCGGAGGCGAGCCGATTGCATACCTCTGTGGCTCCAAGGAGTTTTGGTCGCTGCCGTTGAGGGTCAATGCCTCGACCTTGATCCCCCGCCCGGAAACTGAACTTCTGGTGCAGCGCGCCCTTGGATTGATCGTCGAGGGGGGTGCGCGGGTACTGGATTTGGGTACGGGTACCGGTGCAATCGCCCTCGCGCTGGCGAGTGAGCGGCGAGGCTGGACGATTGTTGCGGTGGATCGACTGCCCGCAGTGGTTGCCCTCGCCGAGGAGAATCGTTGCGCGCTCGGACTCGACAATGTGCAAATTCGCCTGGGCCACTGGTTCACCACTGTCCGCGATCTTGACAGCGAGTTATTTGATCTTGTGCTCAGTAATCCGCCCTACCTGGACGCAGAGGATGAACACCTGTTGCGCGGCGATGTGCGCTTTGAGCCCCGCTCAGCGCTGGTTGCCAGTGATAACGGTCTGGCCGATCTCAGCTTGATTATCGAAGGCGCTCGCGATGTCCTGGTGACCGGCGGCTGGTTGCTGCTCGAACATGGTTTCGCGCAGGGGGCGGCAGTCCGGCAGTGGCTGCATAGCTGTGGTTACTGCAACATCGCTACGCACTCTGATCTTGGCGGTTTGGAGCGGGTATCGGAGGGCCAGTGGATCGGGCCGGGCGCGGCCGATCAGGTCTGGGCCGCTCAGAGCAAGCTCAGATTCGGTGATGTTTCGAGTGGATCGGGTGATACGTGGACGCGGTTTTTACCGGCGATCTTGGCCCGGTACATGGCTTTGTCAGCGGCATTCAGTAGATCGTTGGCGTTGTAAAACGCCATGTTGTCGAGTGCAACGCCGACGCTGACCCCAATTTTTACCCGCGTTGCTCCAATGGTTATCGGTTCGTTCACCGCGTCGAGCATGCGCTCGGCAACGCAGGGCGCCTGCTGCGCATCCATCGGATTGGACAAGAGAATTGCGAACTCGTCGCCGCTCAGCCGGGCCACGGTATCGGTTGGGCGCACCAGCGTGGTGAGGCGCACGGCGATCTCGGTGAGCACGGTATCACCGGCAGCGTGCCCCAGGGAGTCATTCACTGCTTTGAAGCCATCGATATCCATGAAGAGGACGGCAAAGGCCCCTGGTGGACGGCGTCTCGCGGTATCAAAAGCGTACTGCAGGCGGTCGTGAAAGAGCACCCGATTGGGCAAGCCGGTGAGGTTGTCATAGAGAGCCTGGCGTTCGAGGTTGATCAGTAGCTTCTTGCGGTTGGTGATATCGGTGATGGTCCCGAGGTAGCCGGTCATTTTGTGTTCGGTGTCGAGCAGTGGTCGGGCGACGTCCTGAATCCAGACCACCGAGCCGTCGGGCTTGAGGAAACGGTATTCGGCGTGGAAATCGGTGTGGCTTTGCGTGGCGTCGTTCCATGCGGCACGGAAGTGATCGCGATCCTCTGGGTGAATGGCGTCTAGTCGTCCGTCGCCGAGATTGGCCTCGGTATCGAGGCCGCTTTGGAGGGTGTAATGCTCATTCACGAAGATCTGCGCGCCGCTGGCGTCGGTCAGGTAGATGCCGACGGTCGCGAGTTCAGTGAGCATGCGGAACTGCGCCTCGCTCTGCTGCACGAGTAGATGGGCGTTGTCGAGGCGGTTGATCATCTGGTTGATGGCGTTTGCTGTCGCGGTTATTTCGTCGCCGCCGGTTGCGGTGACGGCGATGTTCTCGCGATTGTTAAAACTGATCGCGCCGAGCTCACGGTTGAGTCGAGAGAGGCGGCGCAGAACCAGGCGATTCAGCGTCATGAAGACGATCAGCGTGCCGATGATGCCGGAGCCGAAATAGATCACGGTAACGGATAGAAGAGCTTTTACGGCGTTTGCGTGGATGTCGCGCGACATCTTTGCGGATAACCCGAAAATGGGTTTGCCGCTCAGATCGCGAACGTTGGTAAAGGCTTCTACCTGATTGCTGTCAAGATTGGTCACCTGAACGGCATCGGATGGCGCGTCCGCGGCACTCGTCGATTGCACCGGTCGCGTTGGCCCCAGCTGGAGTTTGATGCCGAGTTGATCGCCGATGGCGCTGATCTTTTCCGCCGTCAACCAGCGCCCCATGATCAGAATCCCGCGTGCTGGCGCGGTTCCGCGGTTGCTAGTGATAGTCCCGGCTGCGACCAGCAGTGGGGTGCCGTTGGCCCAGATGATCCCTTTCAGCTGAAGATTGGGCTCTTGTCGGTTGGCAAGAGCCTGGGTGAGCGCGATCAGTTCATCTCTCACGCCATCGAGAGCGTGACTTTGATTTGGCTTGTGCGCGGGGATGGTTTCGGGCGTGATGAAGACGACAGGACGGTGAGTGGAATCGAGCATGATCATCAGATCGAGCTCGGCGTTTGCCAGGCTCGCACGAGTCAGGGTTTCATCGTGGAAAGCCTGGTTGCCGTTGTCGGCGTATTGATAAAGAGAATCCCAGATTCGCCAGTCATTATTCAGCGTGGCCAAGCTCTCGACCTCGCGATCAATGGCGCGACCACCAGTGGCAATGGCATCGCGGGCATGTGCGCTCTCAACGACGACGAACTCCGGCTGGATAAGCGTGATGAGGGTGGCGATGGAGACGCCACCAAAGGCGGCGTAGAAGCCTATCAGTGTGATAAATATCTTGTGAGTGAGCTTCACTTATAAATCACTCAACACAGTGAATCGCCAATGTTTGATCATAAAATTAGCCTGTGGCGTCCAGATAGATCGTGTGGCGGATAGATATACGGGGGAAGTTCTTACTAGTTCCGGTTTTGCGGCGGCAGTTCGATCTTCAGTAGGAAAAACGGCTGTTGACAACTTGCGGGAGAAAATTGAATGGTGTAAGGCGGTTAACCTGTGGCATCGGCTGGTCTCGATAATACGATAATTTTTTTGTTGGACTGATTACTCAGCGGTCGCCAAGTATAGGCGACAAGTGGAGCTTGGAAGAATGATTGCACGAAACTCGGAAGCAGTCGAGGCTGTTCCAGTTGCTCCTTTACGCGTTCGCGCGCATGCGTTCGCGCGGTTTTTCTCGCTTGCGCAAGGGGCAGCCCGCCCCCAGTGCCAGGATGACTGTCGTGTCTGTTAATTCGGTATTTTGTCGTGTCTGTTAATTCGATATTTTATAGTCCTTTGGGGGCGATCGGAGAGAGTCATGCCCAGGTATGCCGATGAACGTCGAGAGGCTGTGGTCGCAAAGCTGTTGCCCCCTCGAAATCTGACTGTCAGTGAGGTTGCCGCCCAAGCCGGGATTTCGGTGGCGACCGTCTACCAGTGGCGCAAGGAGGCCCGGGAGCAAGGGGGCTGTCTGCCCAATGCTGGCGAAGGTGGTACTGCCGCGTGGTCGTCGAAGGACAAGTTCGGGGCGGTCCTTGAGAGCGCGACAATGAGTGCCGAACAGATCGCCGAGTACCGTCGTTGCCGGGGGCTGTATCCGGCGCAGATCGTGGCCGGGCGCCCTGATTGCGAACAGGCGGCCACGTTGTTGCAGCAGGAGCGTCGACAGGAGGCACTGGATGCCAAGGTGCAGCGCCAGCGTATTCGGGAGCTGGAACGTGACCGGCGGCGCAAGAGCGTGGCGCTGGCGGCGGCGTTGCTGACCTTGTCAAAAAAGGCCGGGGCGATTGGGGGGGCGAGGCATCATGATCAGCACCCCAGATTGCCAGCGAGCTGTCCGGTTGAATGGCGGCGGCCCGGGCCGCGGGTGCCCGCCTGGCGTCGGCGTGCGCGGTCGTCGGCATCACGATCCGGACCCACCAGCGGTGGACGCGAGAAGGCGGTGTCCGGGAGGATCAGCGCCCGGTGGCCGAGCGGCCAGTGCCTTGTCTGCAGCAGAGACCCCGGCTGATCCTCGCGGCGTGCCATCGGCCGGCCTAGGCCAGTCTCCCGCCGGATCAGATCGTGGTGCGACTGCTGGACGAACAGGCACAGTATTTGGGCTCGGTCTCGACCTTCTACCGGGTCCTGCGCCGCCACGGGGAGATCGCCCACCGCGGGCGTGCCAAGGCGCCTAGGCGCCATGCCCGCCCGACCCCGTATCACGCCCGCAGGCCCAACGCCGTTTGGTCGTGGGACTGCACCTGGTTGCCCGGACCGGCGAAGGGGACGTACTACTACCTGATCCTGATCCTGATCATCGACAGCTACAGCCGCAAGATCGTGGGCTGGGAGGTCTTCCTGACCGAGTCGGCGGACAATGCGTGTAGCGTCCTCGAACGCGCTGTCCTGGCTGAAAGAGTGGTCCTGCAGCCGTTGGTCTTGCAGGCCGACAAGGGCAGTTCATTCAAGGCAGCCACGCTACTGGAGAAGCTGCGCGACCTGCACATCGAGCCCTCCTTCAGTCGGCCGTGGGTCGGCACTGACAATCCGTACTCGGAGGCGTTGTTCCGTACCAGCAAGTAGGTGCCTGACTACCCGGTGAACGGCTTCGCGACGCTGTCAGCAGCCCGCCAGGGGGTGCATGGCTTCGTGCATTGGTACAACCACGAGCACCGTCACCGTGGGATCCGCTTCGTGACGCCGACCGAACGCCATGACGGGGCGGACACGGCCACTCTCGCCAAGTGCCACACCCTCAACGAGGCGGCACGCCGCCGCAACCCGAGCCGCTGGAGCGGCAAGACCCGCCACTGGGCACCTATCGAATCGGTGGCCCTCAACCCAGCACTTGAACCCGAAATTACACCGTTAAAACTCGCCGCATAAATGTCCTCGGACGCGACACAACCCTTGACAGCCGCCGGGGGTAAAGTCAGGTTGCGATGTAAACCGGGTTCAGTTTTTCGAAGGAACCTGGAATGTGGCGGGGGATTTTCTTGCCGGCCGTCGGCCGGAAGTCGATCCGTGCGGGAGCGAATAGCCGTCCTCGTCGCGATAGCTACGGTTGCTCAGCCCATGGGACAGCCCGACGTGGTATTTCGATCCGCCCCCGCCTGAGGGGTATTTTTCGGATGACTTGTGGCGCCGCCCAGCTCGATGGGGGTAAGGTTCAAGATAGTTGTCAGGGTAATACGCCGCTTCTGCAGCGACTGCTTTAGCAGTACGTTTCTCCGCGTCAATCCGCCGCGCCTCGGCTAATTTTTGCGCGGCCGCCTCGCGATCCTTGCGATCCTTTTGCAATCGTTCAGTGGTTGCCGCCATTTGCTCAATGCGCTGCTGGCCTTCCTTCTGACTATCGGCAATGGCTCGATTGGTAGCAATACGCTCAACGTTGACGACATCTACCTGAGCGGAGCCCGCGAGTGGTGTGTCGCCGTAGGCGACATGGCCATCGGCGCCCACCGACTTGTAGATGACATCGGCGACGGCGGGGGCCGTCGAGAGCGCGGTGATCATCAATATAACTCGAAGCTTCATGGCAGGGCTCCGTCTCGGGGTATTCCCCCTCTGGATATTCGTCCAAAGTTATATACAGAATCCCCGGGAATTGCCAGAGCGTCGAGAGCCAGCGGTTGGGTCTTACGACGGCGGTGATATAGTCCAGGGCGCCGGGGATTGTGCGTGCAATTTGCTGGTTTTGAACTATGCTTGGGGTAGCCGGCTGGACAATGCTGATTCGGTAGGATGATGTTTCGAAAACCTTTGTTGATCTGGCAACCGTAGTTCGCACTGCCTGAATCTCTAACCGTTGCGCGAATAATGCATAGAGAGGTGTGGGATGGAACGATATTATTTTGTCCACGATGATCTCGACGATCTTGAAGCGGTTGAGATGGAGCTAGAAAACTGCGGCGTTATCAGGCCGCAGATCCATGTGTTGAGTTTGAGCGATAGAGAGGTTGCTTTGCATCAACTCCATGAAGTACACGCTTTTATGAAAACCGATGTCGTTCATTGGGGGCTACGCGGTGCTTGCTTTGGCGTGTTGGCCGCCCTATTGGTGCTGGCATTTGCCTATTTTGGCAACCTCACCGCGGCAACCGGCTGGGTGCCTTTTATTTTTCTCGCCATTGTCCTCCTCGGTTTTTGTACCTGGGAGGGAGGCTTCTTTGGCATTCAGGTGCCGAATCGGGAATTTCTCCGCTTCCAGGATGCCCTGAAGGAAGGCAAGCACATCCTCTTTGTTGATTTGAAGCCCAGTCAATTACCGGTGCTTGAACGAGTCAGTGGGCAACACGGTAAACTGAAATCCGCTGGCAAAGGTGCAGCTGCGCCCTCATGGGTTATCGCGTGGCAGCAAAAATATCGAAAATTTACCGAATGGGCGCCCTAGGCGCGCTCTAAGGAATCTCTGAACGAATCGGCGTTGGTGTACGATTTCCTGACCGAGATTGGAGGGTCCAGTGGGATGAAGCAGGCGACGTTTGACGGGCTGGCGTTTGCGGCCAAGAGCGCCACCCCGGTGTTCATGCTGATCGGGCTGACGAACCTTTACCGGGTGCGCAGGCGTCTGCTGGCATGACAGGCTAGATTCGCCCGGTGCTCCCGAAGGACACGGGGCACCCAGCCCCCAAAGGGCCGGGAAGGGCACCCCCAAGGCGCGCCAATCCGCGAAAAATCGCGCCTGGCGTGGGGCCGCGCAGGGGTGGAATCAGGCGAACCGCTCAGAGGTTCCCTAATAGGCAGTCGTTGATTGAGTATCACCTCAGCCGTAAGACGCATTGGAGGTGGACGTAGGCTATGCAAGCGGTCGATAGTGGTGCCGCTTGCACTTCGGATTGTTGATCACCCGCACGTCGAATAGTCCTCATCTCCCTGCTTGCTGGGCACAATGGCAGGCGATTCTATCGCGATCAGTTTTCAGCTACCGGTGCCGATTGTCGAATCCCTGTCGGAATCGCCGCCAGTAGGTCACGGGTGTAGGGCTCAACGGGGTTCATCCACAGGGCTTCAGTGGCGCCGGTTTCGATGATGCGGCCCTGGTGCATGACTGCGACGCGATCGGTCAGATAGCGCACCACGGCCAGGTCGTGGGAGATGAACAGCATGGTCAACCCGTGGCGGGTGACCAGTTCGAGGAGCAGTTCGAGAATCTGCGCCTGGATGGTGACATCCAGCGCCGACACCGGCTCGTCGGCGACGACTAGCTCGGGCTGGGTGGCCAGTGCGCGGCCAATGGCGATGCGCTGGCGCTGGCCGCCGGAGAACTCGTGCGGGTACTTGCGCACATAGGCGCGCGCCAGTCCGACTTCATCCAGCAGCGCATGCACTTGCGCAGTCACCGTCTGGTAGGTTGCCAGCCGATGGTAGAGCAGGGGTTCGGCGAGGGTATCGAACACACTCATGCGCGGATTGAGCGAGGCGTAGGGATCCTGAAAGATCATCTGCATGCGCCGCCGTAGCGGCTTCATTTCCCGCGCCGACAGGCCAGTCAGCTCTTGGCCGGCGAATTTCACCGAGCCGGTACTCGCCCGTACCAGTTGTAAAATTGAGCGGCCGAGGCTGGATTTGCCGGAGCCGGACTCGCCGACCAAACCCAGAATTTCACCCTCAGCAAGAATCAGCGACACATTGTCGACCGCGGTGCGGTATTTCGGCGTGCCGAGCTTGGCGCTGTAGTCGCGAAAGCGAGTGGTCAACCCGCTCACCTCAACCAGCGGCGCGGGCGCGCTGGCAAGTGTAGCGGGCGTGGGCTTGGCGCCATGGGTAATGGCGGCGAGCAGGGTACGCGTGTAGGCATCCTTCGGCGAGCGAAACACGGTGGCGGTGGCGCCGGTCTCGACGATGCGGCCCCGGTGCATGACGGCGATGCGGTCGGCGACACCGCCGACCACGGCCAGATCGTGACTGACCAGAATCACACCGATGTTGCGCCGCTGCTGCAGCGCGCGGATGAGTTCGAGGATCTGCGCCTGAATGGTGACATCGAGCGCGGTGGTGGGCTCGTCGGCAATCAGCAGTTGAGGCTCGGTGATCAGCGCCATCGCGATCATCACCCGTTGGCGCATGCCGCCGGAAAATTCGTGGGGATAGCTCGCAAAGCGTGCGTGCGGATACTGGATGCCGACTTCGTCCAGCATCGCCAGCGCGCTCTCGCGGGCCTCCGCGCGCCGCAGATTGCGGTGGTATAGCAAGGGCTCCATCAACTGCTCGCCGATGGTCATGAACGGATTCAGGCACGACATCGGATCCTGAAACACGATGGCGATGTCGTTACCGCGTATCCGCCGCAACGCCGTGCGGTCGCACTGCAACAAGTCCGTGCCGGCGAAGAGAGCTGTGCCGCGCTCAATGCGGCCCGGCGGCTCGGGAATCAGTCGCAACAGGCTATAGCAGGCCACCGACTTGCCGGAACCGGACTCGCCGACGAGGGCCAGCGTCTCGCCCCGGTTGACACCGAAGCTGATGTCGTCCACCGCCGTGATGATGCCGTTGCGGGTGTGGAAGCGGGTGGTCAGGTGGCGGACGTCGAGTAGCGCCGTCATGGTCATCAGTCCTTCGCGGCGCGCACGTCGAGGGCATCGCGCAGGCCGTCGCCGAGAAAATTGAGCGCGAACAGTGTGATCGACAAGATGAGGCCGGGGAACACCAGCAGCCAGGGATACTCCTCCATGGTATCGACGCCGGCCGCGATCAGCGATCCCCAGGAACTCTGCGGCGGCTGGATGCCGAGGCCGAGAAAGCTCAGGAACGCTTCCAGCAGGATTACGCTCGGGATCGTCAGCGTGGTGTAGACGATGACCGGCCCCAGCGTGTTGGGAATCAAGTGGCGGACGATGATGCGCCAGCGCGACAGGCCAATGGAAATGGCAGCCTCGATGAATTCCTGCTGGCGCAACGTCTGCACCTGGCCGCGCACGATGCGCGCCAAGGTCAGCCATTCCACAGCGCCAATGACCAGAAACAGCAGCAGGATGCTGCGGCCGAAAATCACCATCAGCAGGATGATGAAGATCATGAACGGCAGCGCGTAGAGGATGTCCACCAGGCGCATCATCAGCGCGTCCACCCGCCCACCGGCGAAACCCGCGACGGTGCCGTAGAGCACGCCGATCACCAGCGCGACACCGGTGGCGATGACGCCGACCATCAGCGACACCCGGCTGCCGTACAGGATGCGCGTCAGCAGATCCCGGCCCAAGGTATCGGTGCCGAGCCAGTGCGCGGCCGACGGCGGCGCGGCGCCGAGCACGAGGTCTTGCCCCTCGTAACTGTAGGGCGCAATCCAGGGTGTCAGCAGCGCGGCGAGCGCCAAGCTGAGCAATACCGCGAGGCCCGCGAGCGCCATGCGGTTGCGGCGCAGCCGGCGCCAGGCATCCTGCCACAGGGACACGCCGCTATCCTCCGGCGGTGGCGGGGCCGGATTCGGAATTGGCGCGGCAACCTTCGCGGTCACTGGCGGCTACTCCGGTACTGGTCGCGCAAGCGCGGGTTCAGCCACACCGCGACGATGTCCGACAGCAGGTTGAAGCCGATGATCAGAAACGCGAAAAACACCGTGGTGCCCATGATCATGGTGTAGTCGCGGTTGAACGCCGCCTGCACATAGAAGCGCCCGAGGCCGGGAATCTGGAACAGCGTCTCGATGACGAAGGAGCCGCTCAGCAATCCCGCAAACGCCGGGCCGAGAAAGGCGACCACCGGAATCACCCCGCCGCGCAGGCCGTGCTTCAGCACCACCACCCACTCCGGCAGGCCCTTGGCGCGGGCGGTGCGGATGTAATCCTGCGACAGTACTTCGAGCATGCCGCCACGGGACAGCCGGGCGATGTAGGCGGTCATGCCGGCGGCGAGTGTGAACGCGGGCAGAATTTTGTCGCCCGCGATATTGCCCCAGCCTGAAACCGGTACCCATTCCAACCAGATGCCGAACACCAGCACCAGCAGCGGACCGAGCAAAAACGACGGCAGACAAATGCCAAACAGGGCCGCCGACATCGGGATGTGGTCGAGTGCCGTGTTAGGGCGCAGCGCGGCGACCACGCCGGCCGTGGTGCCGAGAATAATCGCGATCAACAGCGCATAGAGGGCGAGTTCGGCGGTGGCCGGAAAGCCGGCGACAATGAGTTCGGTCACCGAGCGGCCGGGATAGCGGAACGACGGCCCGAAATCGCCCTGGGCGAGATCGCCCAGGTAGTGCACGAATTGCAGCGCCATGGGTTCGTCGAGCCGATAGCGTGCCTCCAGTGCCTTCAGCACCTCCGCTGGCACCGCCTTCTCGGCGCTGAACGGCCCGCCCGGCGCCAGCCGCACCAGAAAGAAGGTGGCGGTAATCACGGTCAGTAATACTGGAATGGCTTGCAGCAGGCGGCTACCGATGAAGCGCCACATTCTGGGTTATTCCTCCAGATACAGGGTTTTGTAGAGCGAATAATCCAGAAGGTTGCCGGGCATTCCTTTCACGCTCGGTGCCACCAGATGGGCGCTGGTGTAGGTGTAGAGCGGAATCAGCGGCAGCTCATCGAGCAGGATAGCCTCGGCGCGGTAGAAAAAATCGTAACGCTGGTTCCGCGTTGCCGCCGCCGGCGCGGCTTGCAGCACGAGGCGGTCGTATTCCGCGTTGCTCCAACCGGTGCGGTTGTTGCCGCCGCCGGTGATCCAGAGGTCGAGAAAGGTGTTGGGGTCGACGTAATCGCCGATCCAGCCGGTGCGGGAAATCTGGAATTGGCCGGAAGCTTCGCTGTCGAGGTAGACCTTCCAGTCCTGATTATTCAGCGTGATCTCGATATTGAGGTTGGTTTTCCACATCTGCTGAAGCGCGACCGCGATCTTTTGATGTCCTTCGCTGGTGTTGTACAGAATTTCGGTAGGGGGGAAACCCTTGCCGTCAGGATAGCCGGCGGCGGCAAGCAGCGCGCGCGCCTGGTCGGGATCGTAGCGCAATGGAGAGACCGCCGTGTAACCCAGCGTGTCCGGCGGCGTGAAGGTATACGCGGGTTTTTGCCCGCCCTTGAGCACGTTGTCGACCAGGCTTTGGCGATCAACGGCAAACGCCAGCGCTTGCCGTACGCGCTTGTCGCGCAGATGTGGCACCTGGGTGTTGAAGCGATAAAAATAGGTGCCCAGATAGGGCGATAGGCGCAGCAGCTGCGAGAATTGTGTTTTGTAGACTGGAATCTTGTCAGTGGGCAGAGAGCCGGTGACATGGAGTTGGCCGGCGCGGAACATCCGCTCTTCAGTGGACACGTTTTCGGTCGGGTAGAAGCGGATGGCATTGAGCCGCACCTTGGCCGCATCCCAGTATTGCGGGTTTTTTGTCACCACCACGACCTTGTTCAGATCCCATTGCTGGAGTACGAAAGGTCCGTTGCCGACGAAATTGCCGGCCCGGGTCCAGCGCGTGCCGCGCTCGCCGGGCGCGCCGAATTTCTCGATGGTCGGTCGATGCACGGGAAACAGGCTGTAGTGATCCAACAACTGTAAAAAATAGGGTGTCGGATTGGCGAGCGTCACTTTCAGCGTGCGTGCATTCACAGTCTCGACGCCGACCTGGCTGAAATCCTTGAGCTTGCCGGTGGCATAGGCTTCGGCGTTCTTGATCGGGTAGTACATGTAGGCGTACTGGTTGCCGAGTTCCGGTTGCAGAGCCCGCCACCAGGACCAGGCAAAATCCTGCGCGGTGACCGCATCGCCGTTGGACCAGCGGGCATTGGCGCGCAGATGAAAAATGTACTCCCTGCCATCGGCGCTGATGTCCCACGCCTCGGCGACGCCGGGGATCGGCTCCAGGGTAGCCGGGTCTTTCAGCACCAGGCCTTCGAGAAGCGCGGTGATGATATGGTGCTCAGGTATACCGGTGACGATATGAGGATCCAGTTCCTGGGGCTCGGTGCCATTGCCCCAGTACAGCACTTGCTCCCGATTGCCTCGGGTGACGTTGTTTTCATCGTTGCCACAACCCGTCATCCACACCAGACAAAAAACGCAAAGCCACAGCGTGCTTTGACGAATAGGGCGGATGCCTTGCCGTCGGGAATTTGAGCGGGTTTGGGTATTCAGCATCAGCCAGGTCGGTTTGGTGTCGCGTCTTTGAGGTGGGGCGCGATGACCGCGCACTGGCCTCGCTGTTCGGGTTATGGGTAATGTGCGCCGGGATGGTAACCCATGGCAATCCCGGTCGGAAAGGTGGGATCCGGGTAGAACCTGAATTTGTTTGTCACCCCCGGGCGTGACGTGAAGCACAGGTGTTTGATGTGGGTGGATTTTTGGCGCGCACCACATTAGGATGACGCGATTTTTGAGCCTCCTGAAGAGGCTAACAACCGGAATCAGGTGAATGCCAAACACAACCTCGCTGCGCGCCAAAATAAATAATCACTGCGCTTTTTTCCAGGAATTCATCAAGCATCCATTTCAGATCGGGTCCGTCATTCCGAGCTCCCGTTTCTTGGAGCGCCGCGTGCTGGCCGCGGCCCGCATCGCGGTGGCGGACACCATCGTTGAGCTGGGGCCGGGTACCGGCGGCACCACCCGGGCGATACTGGCGGCCATGTGCCCCCACGCCAAGCTGCTGAGCGTTGAGCTGAATCCACATCTCCATGCCATGGTCAGCAAAATCCAGGACGACCGTCTGGTCGCCCATCTGGGTAGCGCCGGTGATCTGGAGGAAATTCTCGCAAGCTACGGCCTGGGTGCGCCCAATGTGGTGATTTCCGGCATACCGTTTTCGACGATGAGCCATAGCATGGGATCGCACATTCTCGCTCGGGTGTCCGACTTGCTGGCGCCCAATGGCCGCTTCGTGGCCTATCAGTTCAGCGATCGGGTTGCCACCCTGTGCGAGCCCTACATGGGCGCGGGAAGTGCTACGCTGGAGCCCTTGAATATTCCGCCGATGCGCGTTTACGAGTGGGAGAAAAAAGCGGGCTGACGCAGTTGACCGTATCATTTGGCGAAGCTGCCGCCGTTAAAGCGGGTAACCGTTTGCGGTGAAAACCCAGGCCTGCGCGGGAGCCGGTGACCGGACTTGGTGGAACACGTCAAAGGTTGAACAGAAGTGGAGTGGACCCATGGCGATACCGGATTATCAGTCAATCATGCTCCCGTTACTGCGCTTCGCAGCGGATGGAATCGAGCACTCCGTGCGCGACGCTATCGAAAGCCTGTCCCGCGAGTTCGGGCTTACCGATGCCGAAAACAACGAACTGCTGCCGAGCGGACAGCAGCCCCGGTTTGACAATCGCGTTGCCTGGGCAAGATCCTATCTGAGCAAGGCGGCTCTGTTGGAGTCGACGCGGCGTGGGTACTTCCGCATAACCCGGCGTGGTCAGGACACTCTTTCCGGCAAGCCCGAAAAAATCAATGTGAGGTTTCTGGATCAGTTCCCCGAGTTCGTCGAATTCAGGACGAAACGCCGGGAACAAGAAGAAGCCACAACAAGGATACCGACAGAAACGCTGCAAACACCCGGCGAGCTCCTGGAGTCAGCGTATCAGGAGCTGCGTGAAAATCTCTCCGCTGAGCTGCTGAAAATTCTAACGGAATGCTCGCCGTCTTTTTTCGAGCGCCTCGTCATCGACGTTCTGGTGAAAATGGGCTATGGCGGTTCTCGAACGGATGCCGGGAAAGCCATCGGTCGCAGTGGTGACGAAGGGATCGACGGCATCATCAATGAAGATCGTCTTGGCCTTGATGTCATCTATCTTCAAGCCAAGCGATGGCAGACCAGAGTTGGCCGCCCTGAAATCCAGAAGTTTGCGGGTGCTTTGCAAGGGCATCGAGCAAAGAAGGGGATCTTTATTACCACGTCTGATTTCAGTCGTGAGGCTGAAGACTATGTGGCGAAAATCGATTCCAAAATTGTACTCATCGATGGCGAGCGGCTGGCCCAGCTGATGATTGACTACAATGTCGGTGTCGCGCCGGTGACATCCTATGAAACCAAAAAGATAGACAGCGACTATTTCATTGAGGGCTGACGACTAAGAACTTATCCGTAAATAATATATAATGCCTTCCCGAGCCGCCACTAACGCGGCGAGGGAGGTGGTGATGGCGACAGAGAAGCTGACAAAGAAGCGTGTGGCGTCATGGGTGGTAACCGATGATTTCTG
>JBPPNE010000067.1:0-4613 GCA_051306415.1 Porticoccaceae bacterium | reverse complement strand
TTGGTTCGCGCCGCGGTCATAAGCGTAAGCGCTGTGATCCATCCGCCGCCTGCTTCTGCTGCTCCGGTGCAGGCGAGGCATTGTCGAACCCGACCATCAGCCTGACGCTCGGATGGAAGGCAAGCCCCCATCTACCGGTCACTCAGTACGGCCTAGAAACCGCTCGCCATTGAAATGGATCAAGTCTGAAGGCGCATCGGCAACCCAGACCTCGGTTTTCGACGCGATCTCGCTCAGATAGCGGGCCATAGTCGCACGGTTGGGAAAGGCGGTTATGTAGACGAGCCCGGCCGTGGAACCAGCGAATAGTTGCCTCAACTCGGTGTGGCGCTTGCCATCGACCGGGCCGTGGCTGGTGACAGACTCAACCAGCAGCAGCCAGTTTCGCTTGGTGTCGTGGAGCACCACATCTGGCATCTTGCCGTGCGAATCCACATCGACACCCAGCTTGGCCAGCAGCAGCGCGTCGAAGTAGCCCCACTTGTCGCCGGTGTCGCCGGTGTCGCCGATATAGACGAGAACGCTGCCCGGCGGAAAGCGCGGCGCGAATTCCTGGATAACAGCAGTGATCAATTCGCTAGGCTCACCGGGGCTGAGGGTGATTTTCTTGCCGGGAGCAATCTCAACCGGGATGCGGTTCTGCTCGCGCTCTTTGGCGTAGCGCGACACCATCAACCTTGTCTGTTCAATCCTTGCCAGCAATCATGCAGCTCCTGCTTGGAATGATGTGATGCGAGGCCTGATCCCCGTGCGTCAGGTCAGGATAGTTTGTCTGACCTTGCGTCGATTCGACGTACATCAGATCTTCTCAACTACCTGACAGCAACCGCTCCGACTTTATCCTGAATTTGATCTGACAGACACGGTCTCAAAAAATGGATAACAATGGATGACTGCCAGATCAAGTCTGAATGACTACAGCCTATGAAATTACAAGTCCCGGGATCTTATCGCCTTCCCGGAAAGCCTCTAATTTAGCGAAATATTGATTGGCGCCCATCATGCCGCCGTAGGGTTGGTTATTTCTGGCCCTGGGGTCGTGCTGTCCTTCCAGGTTGTAATAACCCGGCGTACAGGACGATCCGCCCATTGGTCCACGGGCCTTGGTGCCGACCACTTCAGCGGTCCATTCTTTTTCTGCGGTTTCAGTGGTGTCTACCCGAGTGATATTGTTTTCGATAAAGTACTTTACCAAATAGCCAATATGTTTGGCACCTTCGTCCAGACCATCGGGATAGTTGGCGGTAAAAGACGCTTGTCCGTGACCTATCAGAAAACAATTGGGGAAGCCATGGCTATGTATTCCATAGTACGAGATCATCCCTTTGGCCCACTTTTCTTCAAGGCTAACGCCGTCTACTCCAATTAAATCGTAGCCGGCTCGACGAGTGTAATCAGTGCCCACCTCAAAGCCAGTCGCAAAAATAAGGCAATCCAGCTCATATTCCATACCACCAACGACGACACCTTTTTCCGTAATAGAATCGACGCCTTGCCCTTTGGTATCAACCAGCTTTACATTTTCACGATTGAAGGTGAACAGGTATCGATCGTCCAGGCAGGGCCGCTTACACATAAAGGCGTAATAGGGTTTAAGCGCTTCGGCGGTTGCTTTATCTTTAACGATGTCATCGACTCGCTTACGGATATTTTCCATTTTTTCGAAATTGGCCAGCTCATAGATTCTGGCGATTTCGCTTTTTGGTACCTCTTTTCCAGCTTCACGCATGCGTCGGCGATAAATTTTGCCCATCTCGACCCAGGCATCATCGAATTCATCCAGTTGATCAATCTCGCCGCGGCGTCCTCCCCGGCCGGTCAATATGGCGGTGAAATCCTTTTGCCGCTGTACTTGCCATCCGGGCTTCAAGCCGGCAGCCCACTCCATATCTGTAGGATGGTCATTCCTGGGATCAACACCCGACGGGGTGCGCTGAAACACGTACAATTGCTTGGCACTTTCGCCCAAATAAGACACACACTGGACAGCAGTTGCACCGGTGCCAATAATGCCGACTCTTTTGTCTTTCAGGCCCGTGAGATTGCCATGGGCATCGCCACCGGTATAGTTATAGTCCCATCGACTGGTATGAAAAGTGTGGCCTTTAAAATCATTGATGCCTTTTATGCCAGGAAGTTTTGGGCGATTCAAAGGCCCGTTGACCATAAGGACAAAGCGCGCTTTTATTTTGTCATCCCGGTTGGTATGAATCGTCCACCGCCTGGTTGCTTCATCCCAAATCATCTCTTTAACTTCTGTTTGCAAACAGGCGTTGTCATAGAGCCGGTATTTTTCGGCAATATTTCTACAGTGCTTCAAAATTTCCGGCGCATCGCAATACTTGCGAGGGGGTATATAATTTAATTCTTCTAATAAGGGCAAGTAAGTATAAGCCTCGATATCACAGGCAGCCCCGGGGTAGCGGTTCCAGTACCAGGTGCCACCGAAATCCGATGCCTTCTCAATCATCCGAATATCTTCTATTCCCGCTTCACGCAGGCGCGCACCTGCCAACAGACCGCCAAGGCCACCACCGATAATAGCCACTTCCACTTCGTCTTCTAAGGGCTCTCGGTTGATGGGTTCTTCCACGTATGGATCTTCAAGAAAATACGAAAAATTCCCCGTCATCTCCTGATATTGCTCATTGCCGTCAGGGCGTAGACGTTTCACTCTTTCCTCATCATATTTTTGTCTTAAAGCAACGGGATCAAACGCTTCCCTGGAAGCACTAGTGTTCATTTTGGATTCTCCTTGGAAGGGTGAGTTATAACCGAATCTGGTGTTTTAGCGTTTGAAAAAAACGGTGTATCGGGTTTATTTGTTGTTGCCAAACGATGAACCAACCGATGGAGATGACCTGCCCGGTTTTTTCGGGCCAATGATGACTGGACTTTGACTCTTGGGTGGTTGGTGGTTTTCAGCTTCACGGTGAATTCGTTCGGGGTCAAGTAGTAGAGGCTGGTGTGTAATATTTATACTTTTTACTCGATTCACTGAATAGGCATGCTACACGCATCTTGGGAGCGCACTCGATTCTCTCCGACACCGTTTTCGGATCTAGGAAATTTTGGAAAAATGGTTCTGTTTCTATATCAAGGACAACTCTTTTCATTTTCGCTGCTCAAACACTCGACCTTCAGAATGCCCAACATTCGAATTAACGGGCGCCGCCAGGCGGCCGGTTGAATGAGGGGTTGGGCGACTGCAACCCGAAGCGTTATTTATCGGCAACCGCGAGCACGGCCTTTGGATTCGTGCTGGCAATAGCAAGCAAAGTGCGTGCTGCCCCACTGGGCTGCTTGCGGCCTTGCTCCCAGCCTTGCAGCGTACGAACTGAAACGCCCAAAAGCGTTGCAAACTGAGACTGGGACAAGCCTGTTTTCTTGCGTGCCTCAATGACTGGAGACGACACGACATGAACTTGACCAGCCTTCATTTCGCGCACTGATTGCAAAAGCTCAGCCGCAAGATCGCGCTTGGCTTCGTAGGCGGCGAGCTCAGTTTTGGTGATGGGTTTACTCTTCGAGGACACGGCGAATCTCCTTCAACTTGGGACCAGTGAGGTTGTCGGTTTTTGCTTTTGCGTACAGCGTGAGCACGACAACCTCGCCTTCAGCGGTGCGGGTGAAATAGATAACCCGAACGCCACCAGACTTGCCCGAACCTGCTCGACCCCAACGAACCTTGCGAATGCCGCCGGATTCGGGCACAACATCTCCGGCGGTAGGGCGCTCAGCTATATAGGCAGCGAAAGCACCGCGTTCCTCCTCAGCCCAGTAGAGGGGCCATTGGCGCTGGAACAGCAGAGTTTCAACAACGGTGAACATTTGCGGAATATACGCCTAAGGCGCATAGATTGTCTAGGGCCTGTTGACATTTAAGCCAACCAAATGAAGCTTGCCACGAGCGCGATGAACGAAGAGAACCTACCGGCGAGCTTGTTGAAGCGCGTGGCGATGCCGCGAAATTCTTTGATGCGGCAGAAGAATCGCTCGACCAAATTGCGGTGCTTGTACTGATGCCGATCGAAGTCGCGGTGCTTCACGCGATTGGCCTTGGGCGGGATCACCGCTTTGGCGCCGCTGGCCTGGATCTTGGCAATCAGTGCGTCGGCGTCGAAGGCCTTGTCGGCGACGACCGCATCGGTCGTGATACCTTCGATCAGGTTGTGCGCCTCTGTCAGGTCATGCACCTGCCCGCCGGTCAGCGTCCAACGGGCGAGCCGTGACCCCTCGGTCACCGAGTTTTCCCGGCAACATCCATTCGATCCGTGACCACTGGTCGTTCCGCAGAATCTTTCGAGCCATCGCCCCAACTTCGTCAATGAGTTGGGGTAATCGCTTAAACCTTAATGCCAACAGGCCCTAGCCGAAGAGCTTTTCCTGCAACTGCACGTCGGATTTTATCTCCGGCCAAAGCTCAACAAACGACGTTGCCGATATGCGCGCCAGTTCGCTCGGCTCAATCTTGTTCAAACCGCCGCCGTAAACCCGGCCTTCGCTCCGCAGTTCGCGACCAGTGACTTGACCAAGCAACCCATGAACAACTTCGGTGCGGTCGGGGTATCGGCGCAGCATCGCTGCGAGACCATTCAGCGGGTACAGCATTA
>JBPPNE010000066.1:0-10436 GCA_051306415.1 Porticoccaceae bacterium | reverse complement strand
GCGCCGAATCGGCTCGACCGTTCCTCGCACCGGCTTGTCGCTGCAGTTCCATGCGTTCGCTCTTGCTCAGTTTCATCACGCCCTCCGCAGGCGTAATGATACTCCCTATTTAAACGTTACAGTCCACTAGTATGTCGGGGCGGTTGAGCAACAGGTCGGAGGGCAGCCCGGCGCCCAGATCTTGGCGAAAGTTGGCTTCGTTGAGCGCCAGCGGCTGGATGTCAATGGCCACCGGCGATCCCACCAGCAGCACCAGCGCATTGCGGTTCTGTTCCCGCAGGCGCTCGAGCCCAACCCATTCCGAGCGCGCCTGCGTGAGCAGGGTTTCAGCCTGGGCGGCATCGATGCGAGAAGCGGCACCGACTTCATAACGCCGCCTGGCGATTCGGTATGATTCCTCCCGAGTCGCAATAGTGCGACGAGCAAGCTGAATGCGCTCATCGAATTCGCTGGCAACCAGATAAGTGTCAGCTACCTGCCGGATCAGACTGATGGCAATCGCCCGCTGCGCGGCATCGGTGGCGAGATAGTTTTCCAGCGCGGCCTCCTTGAGGTTGCGCACGCGACCCCAGAAGTCCAGCTCCCAGGCGTTCAGGTTGAGCGTCGCCTGATATTGTCCGGCAGTGAGTGCGCGTCCGCTCGGCGATAGCTCCGCCGGCACCCGCTCGCGGGCTGCCGCCGCGCCCGCGCCCACGCTGGGGAACTGATCAGTCCGTTGGATACCGTAAAACGCCCGCGCTTCCTCGATGCGCTGCGTTGCGATACGCAGATCACGATTGTCACCGAGCGCCCGCTCGATGAGATTCTGCAGCGACGGATCGGCAAAGAACTGGCGCCACCCCAGTGCTATCGCTGCCTGCTGGCTCTCGCCGGGCAACCCCGGATAAGTCGGTGCTGTCGGCAGCAAGGGTGGTTCATGGCCGGGCGCCAGATTGCAGCCCGTCCCCAAGCCAATGGCTATCAACAGAATGGTATTGGCGAGACGTCGCGCCATGATCACTTCATTACCTTCCAGTCGCCATTCGACTGCCGGGGGAGCCCAGCTTACCTGACTGGCGGTTCAGGTTGACAAGATAAGGGGGGTCAATGAATGCCGGCGAGCAACAGCAGTGCAGGAAATCGCTATTGCCTCGGGCTGTGAGCTGGGGACGTTGCGGCCCGACAGCGGCAAGGCCTGGTTCCCCGGAGACGGTCACTAAAAGGTATTGGTCGGCCGATCCTGGCTGAGGAGTGCGGCGAGATAGGCTTCGATTTTCCCTACCAGCTGAGCGCTTTCCTCGGCGAGCTGGATGCCGATACCCAGACGCCGGTCGGCACTCGACCCCTTCGGAGTGATCCAGACGATTTTGCCGGTGAGTGGAATCTTCTCCGGTTCGTCCATCAATTCCAGGAGTACAAAGACTTCATCCCCGAGCACGTAGTCCTTGCGAGTCGGAATGAAGATGCCGCCATTTTTGATAAATGGCATGTAAGACAGGTACAGACTTTCGAGATCCTTGAGTGCCAGGCTCAAAATGCCACTGCGCACCCCGCCGCCCACTGCCTCCATATCGTGCTCCGTCCAACCCTGTGGTTACTGGAAGAGGCTACCATACCCGCGCTGTGAGTGACCAGCCTGACACAGCCGCCGCCAGTCGAGCAGCAATTCCTCCCATAGCAACTGGCGGTTGATGTTGGGCGATTCGAGTAGCCAGCGCGTTGCCGTAGTCAGGCGGTCGAGGAAGGCAAACGGCAACCTGGCGGGTATGCGTCCACACTCGGCCTCGCCGCGCAGTACGCGGGCAACCCGCTGCTGGAGGCGAGGCACGGTTTCCTCCCAGGGCAACTTGGCGCAGCGCTCGGCGACCTGTAGCGGATGTGTACTGCCGTCGGCAATCTCGTTCAGCCAAGTGTCGAAGTCGGTCAATTGAGCGTGCAACTCGCTCGTCATCAGGCGCAGCGCCCGCAGCGGCCGCCCGTTGGCAGCGGCCAGCCATTCGGCGACATCGGTGCGACCCGCTGTCTGCTCCACCAGCCAAGGAAGCGCGAGCTCTGACGCCGGCGCCGCGAAGCGCACCAGGCGGCAGCGACTACGAATGGTCGCCAGCACTTGGCCAGGCCGGTGACTCACCAGCAGGAGCAGAGTTTTCGGGCCCGGTTCTTCGAGGGTTTTCAGGAAGGCGTTGGCGGAGTTGGCATTCATGGCCTCAACGGGATTGACCACGATCACCCGCCAAGCACCCTGTTGCGCGGTTTTACCGGTAAATTCCGCCAATGCCCTGATCGCATCCACCGGGATGGCCTTGCCGGGCTCGGCGGGCTCAATCGGAAAATAATCAGGGTGAGTTCCCTTCACCATCAACCGGCATTGCTTGCAGCGCCCACAGGCGAGGCCATTGACAGGCTGTGCGCACAGCACCTTTTGAGTCAGCGCCCAGGCAAATTGCCGCTTGCCGATCTCGCTGTCGCCGCAGAGCATCACCGCATGGGGTAGCTGGCCGCTCGCCATCAGCTCGCCAAACAGCGCCCATTCACGCTGGTGCCATGGCAGGGGTGCGATTGTCGCGTAATTTTCTGGTGACGCCATCATCGCGATCCGACAAAGTTTTCAAGACATCCAAGGATATCGGCCTGCACCCGATCGATGCTGCGGGCGGCGTCGATGCGACGGTAGCGACTGGGGTTCTGCGCAATTCTCGCCATGTAGGCGGCGCGCACGCGGTCAAAAAAGGTGAGTTGTTCGCGCTCGAAGCGATCTTCTTCACCGCGAGAACGGACCCGCTCCAAACCCACGGCCGGGGGAATATCCAGCACGAAGGTGAGATCGGGACGCAAGTCGCCCTGGACCAAGCATTCGAGCGCAGCAATTTTGTTCTCGTCAATACCGCGACCGCCGCCCTGGTAGGCAAAGGTCGCATCGGTAAAGCGATCACAGACCACCCAGGTGCCCGCTGTCAGTGCCGGCAGGATGCGCAAGGCAAGATGCTGGGCGCGGGCGGCAAACACCAGCAACAACTCGGCATTGGCATCCAGCGTCTCCTCGCTGATATCGAGCAGCAGACTGCGGATTTTTTCGCCGTAAACCGTTCCACCCGGCTCCCGGGTATGGATAAAGGGGATTTTTCTTTCTGCCAACCAGCGACAAATCACCTCGATGTTGGTGGTCTTGCCGACGCCCTCGACACCCTCGACGGTGATCAATTTGCCTGCCATTGCGTCATCTCCGCCTATTTTTCCGGTGCCGAACGGTAACCGTCGCGCGGCTTCGATTGATACTTTCGCACGGCCTTAAGATGTTCGTCGAGTGTCGTCGAAAACTGGTGATTGCCATCCCCAGTGGCAACGAAGTACAGGGCGCTGCCGGCCGCTGGATGCAGCGCAGCGCCCAGCGCCGCCGCGCCCGGATTGGCAATCGGCGTCGGCGGCAAGCCACTGATGAGGTAGGTATTGTAGGGCGATGGCAGCTCCAGATGCTTGCGGGTGAGATTTCCAGCATAGGCATCACCCAACCCATAGATCACCGTGGGGTCGGTTTGCAGGGGCATTTTGCCGGTGAGCCGGCGGACAAAAACCCCAGCAATAGCGGTGCGCTCCTCTGCCACGCCGGTTTCCTTTTCAACGATAGAGGCCAGAATCAACGCCTCATACGCATTGGCATAGGGCAGATTGGCGTCGCGCTGATGCCAGAGGTCATCGACGATCTCCCGCATCCGCACGTTGGCGCGGCGTAAAATTTCCAGATCGGTATCGCCGGCGGTGTAGCTGTAGGTATCCGGCGCAAACCAGCCCTCGGGATTAACCGCGTCGATGCCGAGCGAGCGCGCAATGTCGGCGCTGGTTTTTCCTGCCAATGTTTTCTCAATATTGTCCTGACGATTCAGCAGATCCAACCATTCGCGCAGCGTCCAGCCCTCGGGGAAGGTCAATTGATGGTGGATCACCAGTCCCTGCACCAGCTTGCCCAACACACTGCGAGCGGTGTCGTCGCCGCGAAGCAGGTACTCGCCGGCATGGATCTGCGGCACAGCGGTAAAGCGCAGATACAAACGAATGGGGAAACTCCAGGGGATGATGTTGTCGGCCTCCAGCTTGCGCATCACGGCTCCCGGGCCCTCCCCCTTGGCGACCATCAGGCGATGGCCGGCCTCACCGACATCGAGAGGGCTATCGAGGGCGTGTTGCACCCAAAAACCACCCAATACGAGCGCCAGTGCAACTGCCGACAATGCGCCGACAATCAGGCGGCGAAGCATGGTAGCTGCCTGCTCAGTTCCGTGCGCAGCGCCCGCGTCTGCGATCCCACGCCACAACTCGCCAGATCCCAAGCCGCCACACTGCGGATCTCATGCACCGATCGAATGCCCATAACCGCGTTGCAGATAAACACTTCCTCCGCTGCCGCCACGTCCGCCAAGGTGATGTCGGCGATCGCCACCGCCACACCAAGGCTAGTGAACACCTCCGTCTGCAGGTAGCCGCGCATCACTCCCGCCACCCCGGCGCGCGTCAAATCCGGCGTGAGCCAGCGACCATTGCGCAGAATAAACAGATTGCTGCCAAGGGCCTCGATGACTCGATCCTGGGTGTCGAGCAACAGACCGTCGCAAGCATCCGCCAACTCGCTGGCGGCCAACACCTGATCCAACCGGTTCAGGTGTTTGATGCCAGCAAGCCGGGGATTATCGGGCAAACGGTACACACAGGGCTGAAGGACAACCGATGCCGGCAGTGGCGGTGACGACAATTCGAAATACTGCACCAGGTAATTGGGCCGCGCTGGTTGGTAGCGATATCCGCGCGCTCCCTCACCCGCCGTCAAGGTAATTTTGACGATGCCGTCAGCGGGAAAATGAGCGAGGCTCTGATCCACGAAACGCTGGAGCAGCGTCGCATCGAAGGGGATAAAGAGTTTGTCGGCGCCAGCTGTCAGACGCCGCAAGTGCCGATCCCAAAGCGGCAAGCCGCCCTGGTGCAGACGCAGCGTTTCAAACAGGCCATGGCCGTAGCTCAGTCCGCGGTCGAACGGCGATAGGGATGCTTCGGCAACACCGTTAATGAAATCGCTGACAGCTCTCATGGCCTGCAATTAAAGCAGATGCGGAATCGCGGCGCACGAAGACCCAACGGCCAAAAACGGCAATGCCGCCCGCGTGAATCGGGCGGCATTGGGCATCGGACAATCAGCTTAAATGATTATTGATATAGTCGATCGCTTGCTGGACGGTGGTGAGCTTTTCAGCTTCCTCGTCCGGGATCTCGGTATCGAATTCTTCTTCGAGTGCCATGATCAGCTCAACCGTATCGAGGGAGTCAGCGCCGAGGTCATCGACGAAGGCGGAATCCGGCTTGACGTCATCTTCCTTGACACCCAGTTGCTCGGCAACCATTTTGATAACGCGTTGTTGGACGTTGCTCATGACAATCAGTGCTCCTGTCTAATAATCTGTCTGAAAACTCTATCGATTAGTCGCTAACACCACCCCTGACGCGGCCCCTCGCCCGGGGCACCGCCGAGTAAATCCTGTCCAGCCAATCACGGGGCGGCATTTTACCCAAAAAACCCCACTGGCGACAGGTTTTATACCCCCCGGCTCTAACAGCGGCTATCGCGCCGTTACGCCATGTACATGCCACCGTTGACGTGGATGGTTTCACCGGTGATATAACCGCCGCCGTCACCGGCGAGGAAGACTACCAAAGCGCCAATTTCCTCGGCCAAACCCAGGCGCGCAAGCGGAATCGACGCCAGCATCGCCGCTTTGTTAGCCTCCGGCAAATCGCGCGTCATATCGGTGTCGATAAATCCGGGCGCCACCGTATTGACGGTGATATTGCGCGAACCCAACTCCTTCGCCAAGGCCCGTCCGAACCCGGCCACGCCGGCCTTGCTGGCAGCATAGTTGACTTGACCGGCGTTGCCCATCGAACCCACCACTGAGCTGATCGTGATAATCCGCCCCCAGCGCGCCTTGGTCATACCTTTGGCGCAGAGCTTGCTGAGGCGAAACACCGCGCTCAGGTTGGTTTCGATGACGTCGGACCACTCATCATCCTTCATCCGCAACAACAGGTTATCGCGGGTGATAGCGGCATTGTTGACCAGAATCTGCGGGGGCCCGAATGCTTCGGTAATCGCTTCGACCACTTGGGCAATCGATTCCGGCTTGGCCACATCCAGCGTCATACCGCGACCGCGAAGGCCTTTTGCAGCCAACCGCTGGGAAATTTTTTCCGCACCGGCAGGCGTCGTCGCAGTGCCAACGACGATGGCCCCCACATCAGCCAACAGATCGGCGATGGCCGCACCAATGCCCCTGCTGGCGCCGGTAACCAGGGCAACCTTATCCTTAATGCTCATATCACACCTCCCGTCTCGATCCGTTTCCAGCCTACTTTTTTAACTGCCCCGACAAGTACTGCCCCGATAAGGCCTGATCGATACTCGCTAGGTCGTCCATCGCCTGGGTGTCGAGATCCCGCGCTATCCTTTTATTGAGGCCACTGAGCACTTTCCCAGGACCGCATTCGACCGTCGTCGATACCCCAGCGGCAACCAGAGCCACGACCGTATCGACCCACTGTACTGGAGTGTAAATCTGTTCGATCATCAGACGTTTGATCGCCTCGGGATCCGCTTCGGTGCGGGCATGGACATTGTGAATGACCGCGATTTGCGGCGCCGCAAAGGGCGTATTGTCGATGTGCTCGGCAAGACGATTGGCGGCCGGACTCATCAACTCGGTGTGAAAGGGTGCGCTCACCGGCAATGGCAGCGCGCGCTTCGCACCTGCCGTTTTGCAGGCGGCAATCGCGCGCGCTACCGCCGCCGTGCTACCGGCGATAACGACTTGGCCGGGGGCATTGAAATTCACTGGCGCCACCACATCACCTTCGCTGGCGGCCTCGCAACAGCTACGAATTTCGGCATCGTTCAGCCCGATGATGGCGGCCATTGCCCCCTGCCCCGCCGGCACCGCCGCCTGCATGTAGGCGCCGCGCAAGCGCACCAGATTCACCGCGGCGGCAAACTCAACGACGCCGGCACACACCAGCGCCGACCATTCACCGAGGCTATGACCCGCCATGATCCCAGGGCGCGGCCCCTCGCGGGATTGCCACACCCGCCATAGCGCGACGCTCGCGGCCAGCAGGATTGGCTGGGTGCGCTCGGTCAGGTTGACGTCCTCCTGGGTGCCACTCTGCACCAATGCCCACAGGTCATAGCCGAGCACTGCCGAGGCTTCGCGAAAAGTGCTTTCGACCACGGGATATTCCGCGGCCACATCGGCGAGCATGCCAATCCGCTGGGAGCCCTGGCCGGGGAAAACAAAAGCGAGCGAGCTGCAATGCATTACTGAATCCTGTGCTTGGGCACCAAAGGCCTTGTTAAAATTCCCGGCAGTGCGCAGCGCAAAGAGCCGACATGGCGAATGGCGTCCGAGCCAAGAACCCATGCGGCCAATTCTTTACCTGCCCAATCGGCCCAACTACGCTGGAGTCCGATTATCCACGGCAGCCCCAAGGCGTGCACTGATCAACGCCGGCACGTTAATGGATGCCTCTCGTATCGCAACCCCGATAGCGTTGGCAAAGCCATCCTGACTCGCCCGGCCGTGACTTTTGACGACCACGCCCTGGAGCCCCAGCAAGCTGGCGCCATTGTAAACGGACGGATTGATTCGGCGCTGCACTGTTTCCAGGCCACGACGGGCGAGCAGGTAGGCTAAACGCGTGCAGAGATTCGAGCGAAACATCTGCGCCAGCAGCGCCACCACCATCTGCGCGACGCCCTCGCTCGCTTTCAGCGCGACATTGCCGACGAAGCCATCACAGACAATGATGTCGCATTGCCCGGCAAAAATGCCGTCGCCCTCGATAAAACCGCGGTAGTTCAGCTTGGCATCTGCCGCCAGCAACTCGGCGGCAACGCGAACTTCGCGGTTGCCTTTGGCATTTTCCTCGCCCAGATTGAGCAGAGCCACCGAGGGTGCCAACTGATTGTCCATCGCGGTAACCATGAGGGTTGCCATGATCGCGAACTGGTGCAGTTGCGCCGCCGTGCAATCGACATTGGCACCGAGATCGAGCAGATAAGAGCGTCCTGTCTGCGTGGGCAGGGCGACACAGATGGCGGGCCGGTCAACGCCAGGCAGGGTACCCAGGCACGCCATTCCCATCGCCATCAGGGTGCCGGTATTGCCAGCGCTGACACAGGCATCCGCACGGTGATCGGCAACCGCTTGGAGCGCGTGCCACATCGAGGATTGACGTTTGTGTCGCAATGCCGATGACGGTTTCTCGGCCATGCCGACAACCTGGTCGCAGTGGACTATCTCCAGTCGCTCCGCAATCGCCCGCCTGGCAGACTCAGCGGGGGGCAAACAGTCACTGACGGCGGCGCGATCGCCGCACAGCAGCACCCGCAATCCCGGGTGCCGCAGCAACATATCCACCGTGGCGGGCACGGTGCAGGCGGGGCCAAAATCCCCGCCCATAGCGTCAACCGCAAGACGGGGGCGGTCAATCAAGACGGCGTTATTCGTCGCGGTCGGTGTCAATCACCTTACGGCCGCGATAAAAACCATCAGCGGTCACATGGTGGCGGCGATGCTTTTCGCCGCTGACAGGATCGAGCGACAGGGTTGCGCCGTCGCCGAGGGCATCGTGGGATCGGCGCATGTCGCGCTTGGAACGGGTCTTGCGATTCTGTTGTACCGCCATAGGTCACTCCTGAAGGTGAATCTGGAACAATTTCTTTAACCATCCGACTCTTGAACAATCCAAACTACAAAGCCACCAACCACTCGCGTTAGCTCACTACCGACACGCCGACCGCCGCCACGGCAAGTCAAGTCAAGTCAAGTCAATCGGATGTCTTCAATTGACGCAGTATGTCAAAGGGGTTGCGCCGCGGCGCTTGCGCTGCTTCGCCGCTCGCATACACATCCACATCTGCACACTCGCCCGGCGGATGAACCGGGATCATCGGCAGTGCAAGCAGCAATTCCTCCTCAATCAGCGCGTACAGATCCCCCATCTCCATGCCAACCACCCAGGGATCCAGCCGTTCCGGTAGGCCCTCGGCACCTTCATCGTCGGCCACCACACCGACCGCCAAGGTTGCCGAAAGCGTTTGCTCGATTGGCGCGAGGCAACGCTGACAAACTGTACCCAGCTCGACGGTGAGCACACCTTCAAGGGTCGGCAAACCGCTCTCATTGACAGCGAATGTCAGGGTTGCGGAGACCGGCCCCAGCCGCTCCACGGCTTGTTGCAGTTGCGGCAGGTTTTCCGGCGCCACTTCTCCGAGGAAGCGGGCACCTTGCTGAGCCAGCTTGCGGGGGTCTAACCACTGCGGCAGCACAATCTGATCCGGGGGTTTTTGCACAGGGGCGCCATTCTATGGCTATGACATTGATCTGTCTATGGATAGAACCTTGATCTGCCAAAGAAAAATCACCGATGATAGCGGCCCTATCGCGACGTCAACAGGACGACACCGCCATGCAGCTTTTGCTCGCTTCGTCATCACCCTATCGGCGTGAACTGCTCTCCCGCCTGGGCATTGAGTTCACCTATTGCGCGCCGGAAATCGATGAAACGCCACTGCCTGCGGAAACTGCCGATGCGCTGGTGCGCCGTCTGGCCGGGGCAAAAGCAAACGCCGTGGCCGTGAGCTACCCCACTCACATCATCATCGGGTCCGACCAGGTCGCGGTAGCAAGCGGCGGAATCATCAATAAGCCCGGCTGTCCCACCAAGGCTCGCCAGCAGCTCGCCCGGCTATCTGGGCGTCATGTAACCTTCCTCACCAGTGTCTGTGTTTTCAGTCCCGCGACCAAGCAGGCCGCCACCGAGGTAATCGCCACCGAGGTGTTTTACCGTACCCTCTCCGCCAGCGAAATTGACCGCTACCTGGCGCGGGAGCCAGCCCATGACTGCGCTGGCAGCGTCAAGGTCGAGGGACTCGGTATCGCCCTGTTTGACGCAGTCCGCAGCAACGACCCCACCGCGTTAATTGGTCTGCCGCTGATTCGCCTGCGCCAGATGCTGGCGCGTTTCGGCTACCAGATCATTTGACTCAACAGCGTTTGCTCAGCGAGGATTGGATGATTGCACGAGCCCGCTAGGACAGCGCGAATGCACTAGACGATGCCATGGATCTCATGGAAACTGTCTACGCAGGCCAGTGGATCGTGACGTAACAGCCGTTCCCGCGAGTGTGCGCCATAGCTAACCGCGAGCCGCGGCATATCGAGACGCTGGGCCATGGCCATATCGAAGGTGGTATCACCCACCATCAGCGCGGCGTCAGGCGCCAGCGAATACTCGTCCAGCAGGGATACCAACATCGCTGGATCGGGTTTCGATGCCGTTTCGTCCGCACACCTGGTGGCGTCAAAAAATCCCATCAAACCCAGCGATTGCAGAGTTCTATCAAGTCCCTTGCGACTCTT
>JBPPNE010000065.1:0-22162 GCA_051306415.1 Porticoccaceae bacterium | reverse complement strand
ATGGTGAAGCCACCGCCGTGAATCCACACCATGACTGGGCGTTTGTCCTGATCGAGGCCCGGGGTCCAGACATTGAGGGTCAGGCAATCCTCGGATTGTTCTCCCGCTTCGGCACCCATGACGTCGTCGAGATTGGATTTGTTCTGCGGCGCCCAGTTGCCAAACTCAGCGGCCTCGCGCACGCCGGTCCAGGGCACGGGATCAGCCGGTGGCTGCCAACGCAATGCGCCAACAGGCGGCACGGCGTAGGGAATACCCTTGAAGATCCAGATGCCATCGCGTTGGGTTCCGCGCAGGGAACCGCCCTTGGTTTCTACCACACTCATGATCGACTCCAGTTTGGTTATTGAATTTTGTTCAGAGCAACGCTACTCCATTTCGCATCAGGATTTCCTATGGCGAAAGACTCGCCATCAAGAAAATAGGTACCGAAAAATTGAGTGACGTCGCGATCCGTTTCTCGGATGGGTGGCTGTACCTCTTTGGTGCTCGTTTAGCGCTCGCAGCCGCAAGCCGTCGCTGCTGCGAGCACCAAAGACTGGGAATGTTCTGAATAACCTGATTCCATTCATGGTTCGACCCTTCGGCAGGCTCAGGGCTCACCACGAACGGAATCAGTAAGTTACTGCTCGTCCTGAGCCATGAGCTTGCCGAATGGTCGAAGGACTTTTTCAGAGCATCCTCAGCAGAATCGGTATCAAGGCGACCCACTCGCCGGCACATCGACCGTCGCGATCTCGATGCGCGAAGCGGCCTTGCCGCTGCCGATGTCCTTGATCGAGCCCTGGTACGTAAGTCCAAACAGAGTGCGGCCGTCGGGTCCGCCCAGGGTGCAGGCGACCGGAAAGCGATCGACGACTTTGACGCGATGGGTGACCTCGCCGCCTTCGCGCACGCGGATGAAATTGTCCTGGTTGAAGCAGGCCACCCAGACTGCGCCCTCGGCGTCGAGGCAGATGCCGTCGGGTGCAGAATCGCCCAGCTCGGCAAACACGCGCCGGTTGGCAAGGCTGCCATCGGCCTGAATGTCAAAAGCGGTCAGCCGCTTGGCCCAGGATTCGGCGACGATCAGTGTCTTGCCATCGGGCGTTACCACTGGACCATTGGGCACCGCGAGGTCGTTGGCCACTTCGCGCGCCTTGCCGTCGGCGGTGACCAGAAGGAAATTGGTGGATTTGAATTTCTCGCCCTTGAACAGGTTGAAGCCGATGTTGCCGACATAGGCGTTGCCCTTTTTGTCCACCACCATGTCGTTGATTTCGGTGGCCGCCAGTGTCGAGATGTCGGCGTGCACTACCAGCTTGCCGCCGACCAGTTTCATGATTTTGCGGTCGTGCATGGACACGATCAGCGGCGTACCATCGGGCAGAAAGCCGATGCCGGAGGGCTTTCCAGGCACCTCGACAACGACTTCGCGCTCGCCGTTCATGGCCAGCGTGTAGACCTTGCGGCCGTACATGTCGGAGATCCACAGCCGGCCACCGCGCCAGCGCGGGCCTTCGAGGAAGACGAAATTGTCGGCAAATACTTTGGTGGTGAGTTCTTTCATGGCAGGCCCCTTCGTATCATTGTGGTTTTGGGCTAGCCTAGCACCTGGTCAGGGACAGGGAAACTGTTCGCTGCGGCTACCCGCTTGAGAGTGGGTTTAGCGTTTGGTCGTTCAGCAGGGCGGCGCCAAGGTGGCGGCGGGAAAACGGTCGCCGGGACACCGATTTTTTGGCCTACGAATTTCACAATCACCTTGTTTTAGAGCCGCCTTGTTTCAGAGTAACCCGATTTCACAATAATCAGATTTCAGAATAACGAGCAGGAGACAACACCATGACCGAAGCTCCCGAGTGGTTCACCCGCGCCATCGCAATCCCCGCCCGCAGCGGGACCGTTGAGGTTGCCGGCTGCGCCATCGCCTATCGCCATTGGGGCGAAGCGGGCAAACCCGCGCTGCTGCTGATTCACGGCTACAACGCCCACAGCCACTGGTGGGATTTCATCGCGCCGGGTTTGCTGCCGGATTACCAGGTGGTCGCCATCGACAGTAGCGGCGCCGGCGACAGCGGCCATCGCGATCGCTACGACCTCGACACCTACGCCGACGAGTTGCTCGCGGTCGCGCAACAGGCCGCCATTGGCGACAGTTTCACGGTGATCGGCCACAGCTTCGGTGCCGGCATCGCGCTGAAGACCGCGACCCGCTTTCCCGAGCAGGTGAACGCGCTGATTTTTCTCGACGCCAAGGTGGTGCCGCTGCCCGGAGAGTCGCGGCCGCGCAGTACCAGCGGCTTTTTGCCCAATCCGATCTATCCCGATGCAGCCACGGCCATCGAAAACTTCCGCGTGATTCCGCCGCAGCGCTGCCCGAATCAATACATCATCGATCACATCGCGCGCCACTCGATCAAACCCGAGGACGGCGGCTGGACGCTGAAGGCGGATGCCAAGCTGCTCGACCGCTTCAAGTTCGAGGACCAGACCGACAGCTTGCTGGCATTGAAGACGCGGTTCGGGCTGATCTACGGCACCATCAGCGCGCTGGTGTCGCCCAGCGTGGTGGACTATCTGCAATACGTCGCGCCGCCGCGCTCGCCCTTCGTCGCGATACCCGCGGCGGCCCACCATCTGTTCCTCGACCAGCCGCTGGCGTTCACCGCCGAACTCAAGGCCATGCTCGACAACTGGCGCTGAGTGTGGGGCATCCGTGGCAACAACCGCCGGCGCGGAAGGTCAGCGCGGCTGCATGCGGATACCGCCATCCATGCGGATGCACTCGCCGTTGATGTAGCCGTTCTCGACGATACTGACGGCGAGATGGGCAATCTCTTCCGGCTTGCCGAGACGCTTGGGGTAGAGCACGGTGTTGCTGAGGGAATCGCGCACGTTATCCGGCAGGCTCGCCAGCAGCGGCGTGTGGATCAGCCCCGGCGCGATGGTGTTGACGCGAATCGCGTAGTCGGAGAGATCGCGCGCGATCGGCAGCGTCATGCCGACAACGCCGCCCTTGCTGGCACTGTAGGCGGCTTGGCCGATCTGGCCATCGAAGGCGGCGACCGATGCGATATTGATAATGACGCCGCGATCGCTGAGGTCGTCGGCGCGCTCGTTTTTCGTCATCTGTTCAGCGGCGAGGCGCAACACGTTGAAGGTGCCCACCAGGTTGATCTGAATGATCCGATTGAAATCCGCCAGCGGGAAAGCGCCTTTTTTGCTGACGGTCTTGATCGCGTTGCCGACGCCGGCGCAGTTGACGCAGATATGAATCGCACCAAAGGCGGCCATGGTCTGCTCGATGCCTTTCTGCGCCGAGGCTTCGTCGGTGACATTGACCGCGCAGAAGATCGCCGCGTCGCCCAACTGCTTGACCAACGCATTGCCGGCCTCTTCGTTCATATCGAAGATGGCGACCTTGGCGCCCATCGCCACGAATTTTTCTGCCGTGGCGCGGCCGATACCGGACGCTCCGCCAGTGATAACGGCAACCTTGTTGTGCAATTCCATGATGATCCCCTGTTAAATTCCGTAATGGATCCCGCGGATGAACTCGACGGGCTTGATGAAAGCCGTCCCACGTCGTGGCGCGGACAGCGGAGGCATTATAATGAACGTAGCCGCATAGTGAACGCAGCCACAGGTGCCCGCAGGGTACGCGCTGCTCGTCAGCGCATCCAGAATCGCCTGCTCGCTCATCTGCCTCGTCATCCAGACTTCCGCCAGCGCCATCATCTCGCGGAAATGCCTGGCGCGACTGCGAATATCGGCAAAGCGGGGATCCTCGATCAACTCCGGCTGCCCCACCGCGCACGGCAGCCGGCTTTCCAGGAGCGGGGGTGGTTGAAATCGCCGAAACGCCTTGCCGAGGAACTTCGACCCCCCACCCGTGCCGTGTCGCCGCCTCCTCTCCCCCTCGTCGCATGGCTTTCGCATCGCCTTGGACGACTTCGGCGTTGGCCATTCCAAATTCTACATGGTTGCGTCAGATGAAATTTATTGCGCTTAGTCCCAACCCCACGCTGGGTTGCGATCAGGCGGAGCCTCGTGAACCAACGGCAGAGAGGACTGTCTGTTCATGAACACCCACTCGCTTTGACGGGCGCCAACATCGCATGACTGCTCCAGGGCTTTCCATGGTGGCATGGTGGATAGGTAACGGTAGTGCAGACCATCAATCAGCGACGGCGCAGGATAGTTGCCGGACTGGCCATGGGCCTGGTGATCGTAGCTGTTGGCGTCCGTGCGTACCTGCCGGTCGGGACAATCGCCCATGTCAATAAAGTACTCAGCGGTATTTAAGGCTATTCAGGTTCGGTACGCGACATCGACATCGCGCTGTTCCACGGCGCTTACATTATTCATGATCTGAAACTGGCAAAGAAGGCCGGCGACATTCCAATCCCTTTCGTGGCATCCAGTCTATCGATCTGTCTTTGCAGTGGGGCGCCCTGTTTAAGGGTGCCGTTGTCGGGGACGTCACGCTGAACCGACCAATCATCAATTTCGCCAAGAGCAGCTCAACGTCGCAGACTGGAGAGGGGACCGACTGGACACGCCCCATCAAGGCATTGATGCCGCTGGCCATCAACTGGATAGAGGTCAATAACGGTCGGGTTAGCTAAAAGACCAGTTCGCCACGCAAATCCCGCTCGCGGGAAATATCGAAAATCCAGAGATTAGCTTCTGGTCTACATTACTCGGAATCCTGCATAACGCATTCGTGAAAGCCTATTCGCGGACGGTGGGTGAATGAGGAGTAGGCAAACGCAGGCGGCGCATTCTTCTGCCTCGTCAGGCCGCCCGCGTGGCCCCGCCCAGCAACGTCAGTACCTCACCAGTGACGTAGCTGGAATCCGCCTCCGACGCGAAAAAGACGTAAGCCGGAGCGATCTCCTCAGGTTGTGCCGGACGTCCCATGGGCGTCTTTTCACCGAAATGCGCGACGCGGTTCGCGGGGCCATCGGCGGGATTGAGTGGCGTCCACACTGGACCCGGTGCCACGCAATTCACTCGCCCACCTCGACCCATAAGGCTTTGCGCCAGCGACTTCGTGAACGCGTGAATAGCGCCCTTGGTGGCGGAATAGTCAATCAGATTGGCACTCCCTTCAAGGCCAGTAATGGAGCCCGTATTGACGATGGAGGACCCAGAGCGCAAGTGCGGTATCGCCGCTTGGACCATACGGAAATAGCCGTAAATATTGGTCTTGAAGGTGCGATCCCATTGCTCCTCGGTCAGATCCTCGATCTGGTCTCGATGCTGCTGAAAGGCAGCGTTATTGACCAGGATGTCCAGCCGACCGAAGTGATCGATGGTCTGGGAAACCGCATTGCGGCTAAACTGGGAATCGCCAATATCACCGGGCAGTAACAACGCCTCGCGGCCCTCCTTCCGCAGCGCAGCGCGGGTTTCTTCGGCGTCACTGGCCTCCTGCGGTAAAAACACCAAGGCGACATCCGCGCCTTCGCGCGCAAACAAGACTGCCACCGCACGGCCAATGCCGGAGTAACCCCCAGTTATTAGGGCTATTTTGCTCTCCAGCTTGCGGGCACCACGATACGCCGGCGCCAGATATTGGGGCCGAGGTCGCAGTCCCGATTCCAGACCCGGCTTCTGCTGGTGCTGGAATGGAAACGGCGGTTTTTGTTCCTCCGGCTCCTCCAAGGATCGGTGGAGCCGCTGCGATGCGGCCGGTTCAGCGGAATCCGCTGTCGGCGTTACGTCCGCCGATCTCACTCCGGTCACCGGCGTATTCGACGGCGGATCGCTGGCCGGAAACGAATCGCCGGGAGATTGATCGACCCGCTCGTCGGCAGTCGCGCCCGAGCGGTTGGCACCCGCATTGTCAACACTGTCCTCGTTCATTTTTCTCGTCCTCGCTCCACGACGCTTTTTGAGTACGTATAGTTGAGTACATATAGTTGAGTACATATAGTTACGAGTGCCACTCCCGCCAATTGGTTCCCATCCATCAAAACCGTATAGAAACCAGGTTATCGCGATGAAGGATTTGTGGTCTTTGCTTTTGCGGTATCTGCCAAGGATGACTGGGCGTAGGAGAGCGGTGCGACACCCCAACTTCAAGGTGATTAATAAACACATGGAATTTTCGCGGTGGCGCGAAGTCTAGAAAGCTATGCGGAGATACCCCATGCCAGTGACAATGTCGCGTTACTTGCACTGCATTTAATCGCTGCGCGCAATGGCTTCAAGCGCGTCCTTAACTCTACCGGGAAACACGAATTCATGCCCCGTACCAAAAATGTGAAACGATTGCGTCCAGACAAGCGGATAGTTGACGCAACCAGTGCACCCCGCATAGTCCTCGACCGTATTCGCCCCAGCGTCGATGCGAACCAATTTCCGGCAAAAGCCACTGTGGGTCAGGATCTGGTGATTACAGCGGACGTGTTTATGGATGGTCACGACCAACTCGCTGCGGAAGTAGTCTGGCAGGAGCCCCACGGCGCAGCCCGACGCATTGAGATGAGGGAGTTGGGAAATGATCGATGGCAGGCGACCGTCAGGCCTAACCTCACCGGCTGCCATCGTTTCACTATTGAGGCTTGGCATGATAGGTGGGGAACGTTTCGCAACGAGCTCCACCAAAAATATCTGGCCGGTCTCGACGTTGCCCTGGAAATCGAAGAAGGCAAGCGGTATATACGGGGCGTAGCCGCCATTCCCGACTGTCCTGGCAGCGCGGCCGTGCAGGCCCTTGCAGCCGCACTGGCGGAAGCTCCCGCCACGCAAGCACTGGAACTCATGCTGGCTGACAGCAGCGCTGTGGTTTTATCTGAAGCCCGGCAACGGGCATTTCTGGTTCGTGGCGAACCTGAAGTGTCCGTGCAAGTGGAGCGACTGGCTGCAGGATTTGCCAGCTGGTACGAGTTGTTTCCGCGTTCGCAAACAGACAGCCCTGAACGTCACGGCACCTTCGACGATGTTGTCGCTCGTCTGCCGGCCATTCGCGCCATGGGTTTTGATGTCCTGTATTTCCCGCCCATTCATCCGATCGGCGAAACCCACCGCAAAGGCCGTAACAACAGTCTGCGTGCCGCGCCCGGCGAGCCCGGTAGCCCTTACGCGATTGGTGCGGCGGACGGCGGCCACGACGCGGTTCACGCCGACTTGGGTGGTCTCGATGCGCTGCGCCGGCTGCACAGGGCGGCGGAGGCACAGGGCATCGAACTAGCGCTGGACTTTGCCATTCAATGTTCGCCGGATCATCCCTGGCTCAAGGAGCATCCGGGCTGGTTCTCCTGGCGATCGGACGGCAGTATCCGCTACGCCGAAAATCCGCCAAAAAAATATGAAGACATCGTCAACGTCGATTTCTATGCCGAAGACGCAATGCCGGCCCTATGGCTGGCCTTGCGGGACGTCGTTCAGTTCTGGGTCAATGAAGGTATAAAGATTTTTCGTGTCGACAACCCACACACCAAACCCCTCCCCTTCTGGCAATGGTTGATCGCGGACATACGCGAGCGCGATCCGGATGTCATCTTCCTGGCCGAGGCATTTACCCGTCCGGCCATGATGTACCGGCTGGGCAAGATCGGCTTCACCCAGAGTTATACGTACTTCACCTGGCGCCACGGCAAGCAGGAGTTTATCGACTACCTGCACCAACTCGTGGAGGGAGACGCCCGCGACTATTATCGACCGCATTTTTTTGTCAACACGCCCGACATCAACCCGCCGTTTTTGCAAACTTCCGGACGCGCGGGGTTTCTGATCCGCGCCGCGCTGGCGACCACGCTGTCGGGTCTATGGGGCATGTACAGCGGCTTCGAGCTATGCGACGCCGCGCCGCTGCCCGGCAGGGAGGAATACCTAGACTCGGAAAAATACCAGATCCGACCCAGGCCTCTGAGCAGCTTCGCGCCGACCGCCGACAACATCATTGCCGAGATATCCCAGCTGAACCGCATCCGCAGCGATAATCTGGCGCTGCAGACTCATCTCGGCATCAGCTTCTACCCGATCGCGAACGACCAGATATTGTATTTCGCCAAGGCCACGGCGGACCGCTCCAGCTTTGTGCTGGTGGCGATCAGCCTGGATCCCCACAACCCGCAGTCGGCACATTTCGATGTGCCCATGGCGGCGCTGGGCTTTGCCGAAACTGCGGCCATTGAAGTCACCGAGCTGATGAGCGGCGCCCAGTTCACTTGGTACGGCCGCACCCAACACTGGTACTTCGACCCGCAGCATCTGCCCTTCGCTATCTGGCGGCTGGCGCCGATCGGGGCTTGAGGTTGATGGCCAGAACGCCAAGGAAAACCCCCAAGATGAGTTTTACAGACGATCCGCTCTGGTACAAAGACGCGGTGATCTACCAGCTCCACGTCAAATCCTTCTTCGACGCCAACAACGACGGCATCGGCGACTTCGCGGGGCTGATTCAGAAGCTCGACTATATCGCGGGGCTCGGAGTCAATACTATCTGGCTGCTGCCTTTCTATCCGAGTCCCCGGCGCGACGACGGTTATGACATCGCCGAATACCGTGGCGTCCATCCAGACTATGGCACTCGGGCCGGGGTGCGGCGTTTCATCGCCGAGGCCCATCGCCGCGGGCTTCGCGTCATTACCGAGCTGGTCATCAATCACACGTCTGACCAACATCCCTGGTTCCAGCGCGCGCGACTGGCACCCGCCGGCTCCAAGGCCCGACAATTTTATGTGTGGTCTGACACCGACACCGCGTTTGCGGACACCCGCATCATTTTTATCGATAGCGAAAAGTCCAACTGGACCTGGGACCCGGTCGCCAACGCCTACTATTGGCACCGCTTCTACTGCCATCAGCCGGACCTGAATTTTGATAATCCCCAGGTGCTGCGCGCGGTGCTCTCGGTGATGCGCTACTGGCTCGATATGGGCGTCGATGGTCTGCGCCTGGATGCCGTCCCCTACCTGGTCGAACGCGAGGGTACCAACAATGAAAATCTGCCGGAGACCCATCAGATCCTGAAAACCATTCGCGCCGAAATTGACAGCCACTATCCCGATCGCCTGCTGCTGGCGGAGGCCAATCAGTGGCCGGAGGACACCCAGAGCTATTTTGGCAATGGTGACGAATGCCACATGGCGTTCCATTTTCCGCTGATGCCGCGCATGTACATGGCGGTCGCTCAGGAGGACCGCTTTCCCATCACCGACATTCTGCGGCAGACGCCGGATATTCCGGCCAACTGCCAGTGGGCCATTTTTCTGCGCAACCACGACGAACTGACGCTGGAAATGGTCACCGACAAAGAGCGCGACTACCTCTGGCAACAATACGCGGCAGACAGTCGCGCGCGATTGAATCTGGGTATTCGCCGTCGCCTCGCGCCGCTGTTGCAACGCGACCGCCGCCGCGTCGAGCTGCTGAATTCCCTGTTGCTGTCGATGCCGGGCACGCCGGTCATCTACTACGGCGATGAGATCGGCATGGGCGACAACATCTATCTGGGCGATCGCGACGGCGTACGCACGCCGATGCAGTGGTCGTCAGACCGCAACGGCGGATTTTCCCGGGCAGACCCGGCGCAACTGGTGCTGCCGCCGATCATGGACCTGCTGTACGGCTATTCGGTGGTCAACGTCGAGGCCCAAAGCGGCGATTCGTTCTCATTGCTGAACTGGATGCGAAGGATGCTGGCGATCCGCAGTCGGCAGCAGGCTTTCGGTCGCGGTACGCTCAAACTGCTGTCTCCGAACAACCGTCGCATCCTCGCCTACCTGCGCGAATACGCCGGCCCGGACGGCGCACAAACCATCCTTTGCGTTGCCAACGTGTCGCGTTCCGCCCAGGCGGTCGAGCTGGATCTGGCCGCGTTCGCCGGCCAAGTGCCGGTGGAGATGGTCGGTGGCTCGGCGTTTCCGCCCATAGGTCAACTGCCCTATCTATTGACGTTGCCGCCCTATGGTTTCTACTGGTTTGCGCTGGCGCCGATGGCGCAGATGCCGAGCTGGCACGTGCCCGCGCCGGAGCCCATGCCCGATTACCTGACTCTGGTATTTCGCCGCGATGTCTCGGAAATCCTCGAACCGCCGATGCGCGCACTATTGGAACGCGAGGTGTTGCCGACCTACCTGCCAATGCGGCGCTGGTATGCCGCCAAGGACGCGCCGCTGGTCAGTGCCCGTATCGCCGAAGCGGTGCTGCTGCCAGACACCACACCATCGATCCTGCTCACCGAAATCGCCGCCATCACAGCCAACGGTGAAGAGCACTATCTGTTGCCGCTCGAATTCATTGCTGAAGAAGACCTGACCGCTGCGCCGCCGCAACAGTTGGCGCTGGCGCGGGTGCGCCGCGGTCGACGCGTGGGCTTTCTCACCGATGCATCGACGCTGGATTCGCTGGCGCACGCGGTGATCCGACTGCTGCGTGACGACGCCCGACTGCCGACCGCGGATGGTGAAGTGCGCTTTATTGTCACCTCGCGCCTGGCCGAGCTGGATATACCCACCGATGCAGAGGTCCGTCATCTCGCGGCCGAGCAGTCCAACACCTCCCTGGTGGTGGGCGATCAGGCCATCGTCAAGTTCATCCGCCGGATCACCGGCGGCCAACATCCCGAGGCGGAGATGGGCCGGGTACTGACGGAACGCGGCTTCGCCAACATCGCGCCGCTGCTGGGGGAAGTGACTCGCATCAGCGCCGACGGCACGCCCCACGTGCTCGCGGTAGTACAGCATTTCATGCACAACCAAGGCGATGCTTGGTCATGGACCCAGAATACGCTGGAACGGGCCATGCGCGATCTCAACACTGCGGTCGACAGCAATACCGAAGCGCGCCAGACCGCCATTTTGGCGGAGTTTTCGCAGTCGGCGGCCATTCTCGGCCAACGCCTCGGCGAAATGCATCGGGTACTGGCGCAGGCCAGCGACGATCCCGCTTTCTCGCCGGAACCGGTTACCGAGTGGAAGTGCACCGAGTGGCAGCAGTCGATTCAGGCACAGCTGCAGCGGGCGCTGGAGGTGCTGGCAAACAGCACCGCACAGCTGGACGCGCTGGACCAGCAGCGCGCCGCCGTCCTGCTGGCCCACCGCGAGCCGCTGGATGAAGTTGTGGCCAGCCTGGCCCGCGCGGGACTGGGATCGCTGTGCACGCGCACCCACGGTGACCTGCATCTCGGGCAGGTACTGGTGGCCCACGGCGATGCCTATTTCATCGATTTCGAGGGTGAGCCCGCACGCCCGCTGGCCGAACGCCGGGCCAAATCCAGTCCGCTGCGGGATGTCGCCGGCATCCTCCGCTCCTTTGACTACGCCACCGCCACCGCAGCGAACAACCCCTCGGTGGACGGTATTGATCAATGCCAGCAGCAGCGACACGAACTCATCGAGCGGTTTCGCGTTACCTCAGAGCAGGCATTTCTTGCTGCGTATCATCAAGCGGCAGCGGCAATTCCCCACCAATGGGAAGACCCCAATGGTGCGCAGGCGATGATCCAGCTGTTCACGCTGGAAAAGGCCGTCTACGAAATTGCCTATGAAGCCGCCCACCGGCCGAGCTGGCTGGGCATCCCGCTGCGCGGCCTCCTCGCCATCGCGCACCGCCTCGGCATCACCGCTGCGACCACCGACAACCTGACGGCCGACGCTGTCGAACTGCGACCTTTGGACCAAAACCATGAATGATCCAGTCCGCCAACCGGCAGATATTGGCCTGATCATCGCCCCGGAAACTGCGCGGGCCCTGCAGGAAGGCACCATTGGCGATCCCTTCGCGGTGCTGGGCCCGCACCCGGCGGAGACCGACAGCATCGTGCGCGCGTTTCTGCCCGGCGCGGAAAGTGTCGTGGTACTCGAAGGCCAGCGTGACGAACCCCTGGCGACGCTCGCGCCCGTGCAGATTCCCGGCCTGTTCGCGGGCCGGATCCCGCAGGATACGGCCTACCGCCTGCGCATCCAGTGGCCGGGCGGCACACAGGACACCGAGGACCCCTACAGTTTTGGCTTGCTGCTGGGAGAACTCGACCTCTATCTGTTCGGCGAAGGGCGGCATTACGAACTCGGCCACTGTCTCGGCGCGCAACCGATGCACTTCGACGGCGTCGAGGGGGTCCGTTTCGCGGTCTGGGCGCCGAACGCCCGGCGAGTGTCAGTGGTCGGTGACTTCAACAGCTGGGACGGTCGCCGCCACCCGATGCGCCGTCGCGTCGAGGCTGGCCTCTGGGAGCTGTTCGTGCCGCGAGTGGGCGCGGGCGAACGCTATAAATACGAGATTCTCGGCCCCGGCGGCGTGCTGCCGCTGAAGGCCGACCCCATCGCGCTGCAAACCGAGGTGCCACCACTGACGGCCTCGGTAGTGGCCGATTGCACACCCTTCGAATGGACCGATGCCGACTGGCGGGCAGGCCGTGATGAACGTCAATCCGTGCACGCACCGCTCGCCGTGTATGAAGTGCATGCCGGTTCCTGGCGGCGCCGACACCAGGAGGGCGGTCGCTCACTGAACTGGGATGAACTGGCCGACGAGCTGATTCCCTATGTCGCCGACCTCGGCTTCAGCCACATAGAACTGATGCCGATTGCCGCCCATCCCTTCGGCGGCTCCTGGGGCTACCAGCCGCTGAGCCTGTTCGCACCTCACGCGGAGTTTGGTGAGCCGCGCGCGTTCAAACGTTTTGTCGATCGCTGTCACGCCGCAAAAATCGGCGTGTTGCTCGATTGGGTACCGGCGCATTTCCCCACCGACGCCCACGGCCTCGCCCGCTTCGACGGCACCGCGCTGTACGAACACGAAGACCCCCGCGAGGGCTTCCATCAGGACTGGAATACGCTCATCTACAACCTGGGACGGCGCGAAGTGCACAACTTCGTGCTGGCCAGCGCGCTGCACTGGCTGGAGCACTATCACGTCGACGGGTTGCGGGTGGATGCGGTCGCCTCGATGCTGTACCGGGACTATTCCCGTCGCGCCGGCGAATGGGTGCCGAACGTATACGGCGGACGGGAAAACCTCGAGTCGGTGGACTTTCTGCGCCATTTCACCAGCGTCGTGCATCAGCGCTGCCCGGGCGCTCTGGTCATCGCCGAAGAGTCCACCGCCTGGCCCGGCGTCACCCATCCCGTCAGCGACGGGGGCCTGGGCTTCTCGTTCAAATGGAACATGGGGTGGATGCACGACTCGCTGCAGTACATCGGCATCGATCCACTGTATCGTCGCCATCATCACAATCAGCTGACCTTTGGGCTGCTGTACGCATTCTCCGAGCGCTTCATGCTGCCGCTGTCCCACGATGAAGTGGTACATGGCAAGGGCTCGCTGCTCACGCGCATGCCGGGCGACCGATGGCAGCAGTTTGCCAACCTGCGCGCGTACTTCGGCTTTATGTGGTCGCATCCCGGTAAAAAATTATTGTTCATGGGCGGCGAGTTCGCCCAGAGCCGCGAATGGAACCACGACGCCGAGCTCGACTGGCCAGCGCTGGGTGATCCGCTGCACGCCGGCATCCAGCGGGTCGTACGCGACCTCAACAGACTCTATGCGAGTGTCCCGGCGCTTCACGTCGCCGACTGTGATGCCGCCGGCTTTCGCTGGATCATCGGCGACGACGCCGTCAATAGCGTGTTTGCATTTTATCGCGCGGGTTACGGCGATGCGCCGCCGCTGATAGCGGTCTGCAACTTCACACCCGTACCCCATCACGGCTATCGCATCGGCGCGCCCCACGGCGGCCACTGGCGCGAGCTGTTCAATAGCGACGCCGAACTCTATGGCGGCAGTAACCTCGGCAACGCCGGCGGTGTCGTTGCCACGACCCAACCCAGCCACGGCCAGCCCTTTTCGATGCAGCTGACGCTGCCACCGCTGGCCACCGTATTCCTGCTTTCCGAAGGTTGACCCACCCTTTTCGTCCCCTGCCCAGCCTCCCGAGGAACGAGACCATGCCCGACTTCGCCGATCACCTGCAGCCCTCCGCCCCCTACCCGCTGGGTGCCAACTGGGACGGTCGCGGCGTGTATTTTTCGGTGTTCTCGGAGCAGGCCGAGCGCGTGGTGCTTTGTCTTTTTGATGACAACGGTCGCCATGAAGTGGCGCGCCTGGATATGCCGGAGTGCACCGACGGCATCTGGCACGGCTATCTGCCCGGCGTCCGCCCGGGCCAGCGCTACGGCTACCGGGTATTCGGTCCCTACGACCCCAAGCGCGGCCTGCGTTTCAATCCGCACAAGCTGTTGCTGGATCCCTATGCCCGCCAGCTGGCCGGTGACCTGAGGTGGCACGACGCCCTTTACGGTTACCGCGTCGGCTCGCCCCGCGCCGACCTGTCCTTCGATCGCCGCGACAGCGCTGTCTATATGCCGAAGGCGGTGATCACTGATGACCGCTTCGACTGGGCCAACGATCACCCGCCACGAGTGCCCTGGTCCGACACCGTCATCTACGAAATGCATGTGCGCGGCTTTACCCGGCGCCGCGAGGATCTGCCCACCCACGACCGCGGCACCTTTGGCGCGTTGGGCCACCGCAGTACCATCGAATACCTGAAAGGCCTGGGCATTACCGCTGTCGAGCTGCTGCCGATCCATGCCTTCGCCCGCGACCGTCATCTGCTGGAAGCCGGCCTGACCAACTACTGGGGCTACAACACGCTGGCCTACTTTGCCCCCGACCAGACATATCTTTCTGACGGCACCCTGGGCCAGATCAAATGGGCGGTGCGAGAACTGCACGCCGCCGGCATCGAGGTGTTGCTGGACGTGGTCTACAATCACACCTGTGAGGGCAGTGAACTCGGCCCGACGCTGAGCTTCCGTGGCCTTGGCAACGGCGAATACTACCGCCTGGTGCACGACCAGCCACGCCACCACATCAACGACACCGGCTGCGGCAACACCGTCAATTTCTCGCACCCGAGGGTGATTCAACTGACGCTGGACTCGCTGCGCTACTGGGTACAGGAATTCCACATCGATGGCTTTCGCTTCGACCTCGGCGTCACCCTCGGCCGCGAGGTCAGCGGCTTTGATCCTGGGGCCGGCTTTTTCGACGCGCTGATGCAGGACCCGGTGCTGGCCCGGGTAAAACTGATCTCCGAGCCCTGGGACATCGGCCCGGGTGGCTATCAGATCGGCAACCATCCGGCCGGTATGGCCGAGTGGAATGGCAAGTTCCGCGACGATGTCCGCCGCTACTGGCGGGGCGACGCCGGCATGCGGCCGGCATTGGCGGCGCGCCTGCAGGGTTCTGCGGAACTTTTCGACCACCACCACCGCCGTCCCTGGGCCGGCATCAATTTTGTCACCGCCCACGACGGCTTTACGCTCGAGGATCTGGTCAGCTACAACGGCAAGCACAATGATGCCAATGGCGAGGACAATCGCGACGGCGCAGATGACAATGAAAGCACCAACTGGGGCGAGGAAGGGGTTACCGAAAACGTCGATATCCTCAATCAACGCGAGAAGATCAAACGCAATTTTCTGGCGATCTTGTTGTTCGCCCAAGGCACTCCGATGCTGCTCGCCGGTGACGAATTCGGTCACACCCAACAGGGCAACAACAATGCCTATTGCCAGGACAATGAGCTGTCCTGGCTCGATTGGAAACTGCCGACCAGCGAACGCGGCGCCGCGCTGAAAGTCTTCGCGACGCGCCTTATCGCGCTGCGACACGCCCATCCGGCGCTGCAGGGCAGCTACTTCCAACATGCCCACATCGAGTTTATGCCTGGGCTGCGCGACATCCACTGGTTCGACGAACGCGGCACCGAACTGCAACAGGATGAATGGAACGACGCCAATGCGCGGCTACTGGGTGTACGGCGCGTGATCCAGGCCGGGAATGGCGATCTGGAGGTGCTGGTGCTGTTACTGAACTCCGACGGTGCCCAACACAGGTTCACGCTGTCGGAGCCGAAATTCGACTACGCCGTGCGCGTGGACACCAACGATCCGGCACACATCGACGTCGCTCTGGCTGACGGCCACTGTGATGTTGCCGGCCACAGCCTGGTATTGCTGACCGCAACGATGCAGGCAGAGCAGCTATTGCAAGCAACCCAAGAGCTCCATCGAAAGGCAGGCGAAGCCCCGAACGCCCCGAGTGTGCCCACCGTCGTTGAGAAGGAAGCCGATGCCGCACTCGCCAGCGAGATCGCCGGGGATCGGGACGACGAGCAACTGGCGCCGCCGGGGCAGGAGGAGCAGGAGGGACAGACATGAAAACCCACTTTTCCTACCCACTGCCATTTGGCGCCGAGTTGACGAAAACGGGGCATACCCGGTTTCATCTGTGGGCGCCGGCGCAGCCTGAGGTCCAAGTCGAAATCGACGGACTGGCCGCACTGCCGATGCGGCGCGAAGCCCATGGCGTGTTTACCGTGGAGGCGAGCTGCGGTGCCGGCGCAACATACTGCTACCGCCTGGAATCCGGCGTCGCGGTACCGGATCCAGCCTCACGGGCACAGGCGGCAGACGTGCACGGTAAAAGCATCGTCGTCGATCCTCGCCACTACCAGTGGCAGCGGCCGGACTGGCGTGGCCGGCCCTGGGAGGAAGCGATCATCTACGAAGTCCACGTCGGTGCGCTGGGCGGCTTTGCCGGGGTTGCCAGGCAGCTGCCGGCACTGCGCGACCTCGGCGTCACCGCCATCGAGTTGATGCCGATAGGCGCTTTTCCGGGTCAGCGCAACTGGGGCTATGACGGTGTGCTGCCCTATGCCCCAGCCAGTTGCTACGGCTCCCCGGACAGCCTGAAGGCGCTGATCGATTCCGCACATCGACTGGACCTGATGGTGTTTCTCGATGTGGTGTACAACCACTTTGGCCCCGACGGCAACTACCTTTATCTGTATTCGCCGGAATTTTTTCGCGGTGACGTGCAGACGCCATGGGGCAGTGCCATCGATTTTCGCCGCGATGCAGTGCGGGATTATTTTATCCACAACGCCCTTTACTGGCTGATGGAATACCGCTTTGACGGCCTGCGTTTCGACGCCGTGCACGCCATTGACGACGCCACCTTTCTGGAAGAACTCGCGGCCCGGGTGCGGGCCACGGTGGAGCCGGGCCGCCATGTTCACCTGGTGCTAGAAAACGAGCATAACGACAGCCGTCTGCTGGTTGACGATTTCACCGCGCAGTGGAACGACGACGGCCACAATGCGCTGCACGTGCTGTTGACCGGCGAGACCGACGCCTACTACGCCAACTACGCCCAGCAACCCGCTCAGCTGCTGGCGCGGGTGCTGGCCGAAGGCTTCGCCTACCAGGGCGAGCCGTCCCCGGGACACGGCGGTCAGCCCCGCGGCACGCCCAGTGGGCATCTGGCGCCGGATGCGTTCGTCTTGTTCTTGCAGAATCACGATCAGATCGGCAATCGCGCCCTCGGTGAGCGCCTGACCCTGCTGGCCGATCCCGCCGCGCTCGCCGCTGCCATCGCGGTGCAGCTGCTGTGTCCGCAGATTCCGCTGCTGTTCATGGGCGAGGATTGGGGCTCGACGGCGCCATTCCTGTTTTTTACCGATTTTCACGGCGCACTCGCCGATGCCGTCAGGCGGGGCCGACGCAAGGAGTTCGCCGCCTTTGCCGCCTTTGCCAATCCGTCCGCCCGCGAGCGCATCCCCGATCCCAACGCCGACAGCACCTTTGCGCGTTCGATTCCCGATTTCGTCGAGGCTGGGACTGGAGAACACGCAGCGTATCGCCAGCTTTACCAGCGGTTGCTGAAATTGCGCCATGAATACCTTGTCCCGCGTCTCAAAGGTACCACCAGTCTGGGGGCCGAGGCAGTGGGCGCGGCAGCGGTCACCGCCGCATGGCAACTGGGTGACGGCTACCGCCTGCGCCTTGCCGCCAACTTTGGCGACGACGCCTGCGCAATAACTGCGATCGCCGGCGAGCTCCTTCATGAAAGCGTAGCAGGCGCAGGGGCTAGCGCGGCCAGCGGTCGTCTCACGGCCAAAGCCTGTAGTGTATTTCTGGAGGCAGCATGAGCGATGCGGCGCTGCTGGACCTCGCAGAAGCGGCCGGGCTCGCCGCTGAATGGGACGATTATCAGGGTGTTCGCCATCGCGTTTCGCTGGATACACTCAGCGCATTGCTGTCGGCTCTGGAATTGCCGGCCAACACGCCGGCGCAGATTGCCGACAGCCGCGCGCGCGTCGATGCGGAAAGCAGCGGTAGCGCAATGCCATCGATGATCACCGCGCCGGCCGGCGCGGTGATCGCGGTTCCAGCACAGCTGGAGGGGGGCCGGCGGCTGCGGGTGGAGCTGGAGACTGGCGAGCGCCTCGATGTACGGGTTGCGACCGATGCCGCCGGACGGCAGTGGCTACCGCCCATAAACCAGCCCGGCTATCACCGCCTGCTGATGGGTGATGCGGTTCTGCCGCTGGCCGTGGCGCCGCAGCGCTGCTTCGGCGTCGAAGATCTAGCCGCTGCCCAGCGGGGCGGCCAGCGGCCTTGGGGGATCGCGGTTCAGGCCTATTCGTTGCGAACGCCCGGCGATGGCGGCATCGGCCACTTCGGCGGCCTGGCGACACTGGCGCGCAGCGCCGCCGCCCAGGGTGCTGATGCGCTCGCAGTCAGCCCACTTCATGCCTTGTTCAGCGCCGATGTCAGCCACTTCAGTCCCTATGCGCCATCCAGTCGCAGTCATCTTAATGTGCTGCACTGCGATCCCGCCGCCGTCTTTGGCGGCGACGTCGTGCACAGCTTGATCGACTGTGATGACAGGCCCGCACTGCAGGCCTTGGAAGCCGCCGCGCTCATCGACTGGCCGGCGGCGGCCACCGCGAAGCTGACCTTGCTGCGCAAGCTTTACCGTCTCGTCGCCGCCGAACTCGATAGCGGGGTTACCTCCCGCGCGCGCGATTTCCAGGCTTTTATCGCCGCGGGCGGCGAAGCCCTGGCCGGCCACGCCCGCTTTGAGGCGCTCCACGCCCACCGTTTCGGCGCCGATTCCGGTCAGTGGCATTGGCGTAACTGGCCTGCTGCCCTGCGCGATCCCGGCAGCCGCGAGGTGGCGACGTTCGCCCGCGAGCACGCTGACGAAGTACGCTACCATCAGTTCCTGCAGTGGCTGGCGGACCACGGCCTGCACGCGGCGCACGCCGCCGGGCGCGACGCCGGCATGCGCATCGGCCTGATCGGCGACTGCGCTGTCGGCACCGACAGTGGTGGCAGCCATGCATGGAGCCGGCCGCAGGAGCTGCTGGGTCGGGTCAGCGTCGGGGCACCCCCCGATCTCCTCAATCTTCAGGGCCAGAATTGGGGCCTGACCGCATTGTCACCGCGCGCGTTGACCCAGTTCGCGTTCGCGCCCTTTTTAGACATGTTGCGGGCCAATCTGTGCCGCGTCGGCGGCCTGCGCATGGACCATGTGCTTGGTCTGCGGCGGCTGTGGCTGGTGCCCGAAGGGGCCGGCGCCGGTGACGGCGCCTATCTGCGATTCCCGTTTCGGGACCTGCTCCGCTTGGTGGCGCTGGAATCCTGGCGCCATCGCGCGATCTTTATTGGCGAGGATTTGGGCACGGTTCCGGCCGGCTTCCAGGACCAACTCGCGGAGGCCGGAATACTGGGCATCCGGGTGCTGTGGTTCGAGCGCGACCACGGTTTGTTTATCGATCCGCAACGCTGGTCGGCGAGGGTGATGGCTACCACCAGCACCCATGATCTGCCGACAGTGGCGGGGTGGTGGCAAGGCCGCGATCTCGACTGGCGCGGCAAACTGGGGCAGTTGATCAGTGCTGACGACACCCGCCTGGAGTACCGCGAGCGCGCCGAGGATCGCAATGCCCTGTGGGCAGCATTCCGCCATACCGGCGTCGTTGGCCAGAAAAACCCACCGACAGCGTCCGCACCGGCCGTGGACGCGGCCATTGCTTTTGTCGCCCGGACGCCGGCGCCGCTGGCCATGCTGCCCATCGAGGACATCCTTGGCCTGCCCGAGCAACCCAATGTGCCGGGTACCACCAGCGAGCACCCCAATTGGCGCCGGCGCCTGCCCGGCACAGCGGCCTCGCTGCTGGAAAGCCCTTGGGCGGCGGCGCGCCTCAGCAAGGTGCGCCATGAACGCGAAGACGGCTGAGGAGCCATCCGATGACGACATCGACGACACCGGAAATGCCACGGGCGACCGCGCGGCTGCAGCTTCACCGGGGATTCACCTTCGACGATGCCGTCGCGCAACTGCCGTACCTGGCGCAACTGGGCATCAGCCATATCTACACCAGCCCCATACTGACCGCGCGGGCGGGTTCCCTGCATGGCTACGACGTCATCGACCACGGCACGGTCAGTGCCGAGCTGGGCGGCGAAGACGGTCTGCGGCGCCTAGTGTCGGGCCTACGCGAGCACGGCATGGGTGTGGTGGTCGATATCGTGCCCAACCACATGGCGGTGGGTCGCAGTGACAATAGACTCTGGCTTGACGTTCTGGAGTGGGGACGAGCCAGTCGCTACGCGGAATTTTTCGATATCGACTGGGACGTGCCCGATCCCGACCTCAATCAGCGTGTGCTGGCGCCATTTCTCGGCAAGCCCTACGGGAAGGCACTCATTGACGGCGAGCTGATCCTGTGTTTCGATCGCGAAGACGGACGCTTTTTCGCGCAGTATTTTGGGCACCGATTTCCGCTGGCACCCCAGGTCTACGCGCCCCTGTTAAGAGCCGGGGCTGCGCCGCTGGCAAAGTTTTCGCAAAGCTTCCGCGATGCGGCCAAGTTTAAACTGAACACACGCGGAGGAACTTTCGAGCTGGCCCGGGCGGAATTTGCCGGCGCGGTGGGCGCTGACCCGACAGTTGCCGCTGCCCTTGACGAGCTTCTCGCCCGGTTCAATCCCGCCAGCATCGAGGGACGCGACCGCCTGCATCGCCTGCTGGAGCGCTGTCATTTTCGTCTGGCTTGGTGGCGGGCGGCAGCCGATGAGATCAACTGGCGCCGCTTTTTCGATGTCATTGAACTGGCGGGCGTTCGGGTGGAGCGACCGGCGACGTTCGAGATCGTGCATGCCACCACACTGCGACTGTACGCCGAGGGTCTGATCGATGGCGTGCGCATCGACCACATTGACGGCCTCGCCGATCCTCGCACCTACTGCCGGCGTTTACGCAAACGGCTCGCGGAGCTGGCCCATCTCCGCCCAGCCAACGCTCCGAAAGGCCGAGCCTACCTCGTCGTCGAGAAAATTCTCGCCCACAACGAACCCTTGGCGCGGGACTGGCAAACCGACGGCACTACCGGATACAGCTTCATGAACGACGTCGGCGCGCTGCTCCACGATCCCGGTGGTGAGACGTCACTGACCGATCTGTGGGTGCGCTTCAGCGGGCGCTGGCCGGATTTTCGCGACGAGGAGCTGCGGGCGCGGCGACGAATTCCGCTGGAGCTGTTGGCCGCCGACTTCAATGGCTGCGCCCGGGCGCTGCACCGGATTGCGCGCTCGGATCCCCTGACCCGCGATTGGTCGCTGGGCGCCGTGCAACGCATTCTCTCGGAGATTCTGGTTTATTTTCCGGTATACCGGACCTATGCCGATGCGCGCGGCCGCAGCGATGAGGACACAGCACTGATGGCTCGGGTGGTGGCCGATGTTCGCGCCCGCTGCCGCCCCGCCGAGCTGTCGCTGCTGGAGCTGATCGATGGCTGGCTCGGCGGCCAGCCGCCGAACCGCTGCGGCGGTAGCGCCGCCCGGCAACTGCGGCTGTATGCAATCGCGCGCTTTCAACAGCTCACCTCTCCCGTCGCCGCAAAATCGGTGGAGGACACTGCGTTCTACCGCCACGGTCGGCTGCTATCACGCAGTGAGGTCGGATCCGACCCGGGACGGTTTTCACTGTCGATGCGGGAGTTCCATCTCAAGGCCGGTTCCCGCACACGACACTTTCCCCATGCGCTGTTGGCGACCGCCACCCACGATCACAAACGCGGCGAGGATCTGCGCGCCCGTCTGGCCGTGCTCAGCGAAGTGACGGAGCGGTGGGGTGAACTGGTACAGTGGTGGCGGGCGCGCAATGCGCGCTTCAAGACCGTGCTTGCCGGTACCGAGGTTGCCCGCACGGCGATCACCGACGCGGGCGCTGCGGATCAGGGTGCACCGGATGGCGCCGACGAATACATGCTGTATCAGATGATTGTCGGTGCCTGGCCACACGGCCTGGCGGTTACCGACGCCGACGGCATTGCCGAGCTGCGCGACCGGCTGCAGGGCTGGATGCTGAA
>JBPPNE010000064.1:0-4819 GCA_051306415.1 Porticoccaceae bacterium | reverse complement strand
GAGGGCATCTTCGCGGTTGGCGACATCGTGCGCTATCCGCACAAGCTCAAGCTGATTTTGTCCGGCTTTGCCGAGGCCGCACAGGCAGCGCACGCGGCTTATCACGTGGTTAATCCCGGCGAAGTCCTGGTGTTTCAGCATTCGACGACGACGGGAATTCCGGGGTCATAAATCCTTCGGCGTTGCGATAGCGCGCATTCACCTATTCGACCCACCCGATTTTCATCAACAACCTTCAATCAATAGCGGAGCGGGAAAATGGCGAGAATCACCTTCATCACCGTGGACGGCGACCGTATCGACGTCGAGGCCGGCAACGGGGCGAGTGTTATGGAGTTGGCGAAAGAGCGGGATCTGGCGATGCTCGCCGCCTGCGGTGGCTCCCTCGCCTGCGCCACCTGCCACGTTGTCGTCGCGGAAGACTGGTATGGCCAGCTGTCCGAGCCCAGCGAGGACGAGGAAGACCTGCTCGACACCGCCCACGGCCTGACGCCGACCTCGCGCCTCGCCTGCCAGATCACCGTCAATGACAGCCTCGATGGCCTGGTGGTTGCTCTTACGCCGATGGATTGACTCGACTCCGCTGGGGTTAGAGTCCGCCGTTTCGTTTTTACCGTTTTGCAGTTGTAGAACATGGCCGCAAGTCCCGCTGCCGTGGGGCCTCTGAAATTCTTCAGCGGCTCATTAGCGCAGTTGTAGCGGGGGCTCCGTGAGGGCGCTCATTTGTTCGCGCAGCGCGAGGATATGCTCGCCCCAATAACGCTCGGTATTGAACCAGGGAAATGCGCGGACAAAGGCCGGGTCGTCCACGCGGCGGGCGAGCCAGGCGCTGTAGTGAAGAATGCGCAGGGAGCGCAGCGGTTCGATCAGCCGCAGCTCGCGGGGGCTGAAATCGTGGAATTCGTTATAGCCCTCGACGATTTCCTCCATTTGCGCGGTTTGCATCATGCGGCCGCCGGATAACAGCATCCACAGATCCTGCATCGCCGGCGCCATGCGGGCGTCGTCGAAATCGACAAAATTGGGTGCGTCGTCGCGCCACAGCAGATTGCCGACATGGCAGTCGCCGTGGGTGCGGATCAACGTCAGGTTGCCGATTTCGCCGAGGACATCGTCGACGCGCGCGAGCAGATCCCGGGCCACCGAGTCATAGGCGGGTTTCAGCGACGGCGGCATGAACTGCGCGCTGATCAGCGCCACGCTGTCACGGCCGTGGCTGTCGACGCTGAGGATGGGGCGGTGCTGGAAGGGCCGGCTCGCGCCGACGCCATGAATCCTGCCCAGCATGCGCCCGAGGGTGACCAGGGTGTCGGGGTTGTCGAGCTCCGGGGCGCGGCCGCCACGGCGAGGAAACAGCGCGAAGCGAAATCCGCCAAACTGGAGCAGGCTTTCACCGCTCGCCACTCGCAGCGGTGTCACCACCGGCAATTCCAGCTCCGCGAGTTCAAAACAGAAGGCGTGCTCTTCGGCAATCTGGGCATCCGTCCAGCGCTCGGGACGGTAGAACTTGGCGATCAGGGGTTCTGCGTCCTCAATGCCAACCTGGTAGACGCGGTTCTCATAACTGTTAAGGGGATACAGGCGACCGTCGCAGACAAAGCCCTGGCTCTCAACTGCGGACAACAAAAATTCCGGAGTCAGGATTTCAAAGGGGTGCGCTGCTTCGGGGTGGGCGGCTTCGGTCATTACTACCGCACGGGAAAGGCACAGGCCGGCCAGCGTATCAGGTTTGCCCGTGCGATTGCACCCGGTTGCTCGGTCTGGCGGCAGGAAATGATGGTGGGCGGTGGTGGCTCTGCTGGCGTGGCAGCGGGAAAACCGCGGGCGGTGTGCGCTGGATTATTGGGCTGATGCGACTTTCAGATCGGCCCCGCCGGCTTCAATCCAGGTGCGCAAGCGGGTCGCATCGCCGAGCGGCGTGAGTTTGCCCGGTGTTTCCAGTAACACCATCACTACCGGGCGCTTTGCCACCATGGCCATCATTACCAAGCAATGGCCGGCTTCGTTGATGTAACCGGTTTTACTCAGAGTGATGTTCCAGCGGCCGCCGCGCACCAAGCGATTGGTGTTTTTGTACTCCAGCGGATAGCGAACCGAGTTCACTTTGATACGGCGATCAGTGGTGGTGGTGAATTGGCGGATCAGCGGGTATTGGCTTGCTGCCCTCACCATTTTTACCAGATTTTCGGCGGTGGACACATTGGTCGGGGTCAGGCCGGTCGGATCGTTGAAGCGAGTCTGGTTCATGCCGAGCCCCGCGGCCTTTCTGCGCATCGCGTTGATGAATGCCGGCTGGCCACCGGGGTAATGGCGAGATAGCGCGGAGGCCGCGCGGTTCTCCGACGACATCAGGGCGAGCCGGAGCATCTCATGCCGGCTCAGCTTGGTGCCCATCGGCAATCGGGACGTCGTGTGCTTGAGGCGGTCGACGTCAGCAGGGCTGATGGTCAGGATTTCCTGCATCGGCAGTTTCGCGTCAAGCACCACCATCGCCGTCATCAACTTGGTGATGGAGGCTATCGACATCGGCCGGTAGGGATTCTTGAAGTACAGGGTTTCGCCGCTGTTGGCGTCAACCGCCACCGCGCTGGTGGCGGCCAGACGGATCCCACGGAATTCCTTAGTGGTTTTGGGGGCGGGATCTTCGGGCTTGGTGTCTATCGCGCTGGCAGCATTGGGCCCGGTTTTAGTGGTGGGCTTGGCACCTGCAGTGACCGGCTTGTAAACGCGCTTCACGCTGGCGGTGGCGAGTTGAATCACATCGCTGTCAGCGGCGGTGGTGTCGGCGGCGGCGGCAGCAGCACTGCTCATCGCGCCGACGTCGCTGGTCGCAATCATATCGGTTGCCGCCGCCGCAAAGGCGGGGGTGACATCTATCGCCAGTTCGGCGGTTACGGCATCGCGGGGATCGGCGGCGTCCGCCATCGTCTCGGCCGGTTGTGGTCGGGCGTCGTCGAGGCGCAATCTGATCGTCGTCACCCGGCTGGGGACGCTGGTTCCCTTGCCAATCACTGCTGTGCCAGTCACCGCCGTATTGTCGGTGTTCGCGGCAAAACTCACGGTGGTGACCGCAATCACCACGCAGGCAACGATATGTTTGCGGAGTAATCGAGCGTAGTCGAGGATCATGGCAAGATTTGCAGCCGGCTTTAGGAAACAATTGTAAGCTCAATAGCTATCGACAAAAAAGCCTTTTGACTAAGTAAATTTTGTGGCCGCAATGGCCGTCGCGGTCGCGGCAAGACCCCCGTCTTCGACGACTCGCGATGGTGATTGGCGCGATTCCCCGTGCGGCAGGGGCAATGTTCGGAGGTTGGTGTGATGCTATCCTGCCGGCAAAACAACCCAAGAGACCCAGGATATGGCCCGGAAACAACTGTCATCGCTCCAACTCCTGATGCAGAAAATAGCGTCATCCCGCCCCGGCGCCTGGTTTCTCGCACGCACTCAGCACCACCTGGATCGGCTGTTTTTTCGGCTGTCCGGCGGCCGCACCACCATGGCTGGGTTGATGACGGGGTTATCGGTGGTTGTGGTCGCGACGACGGGCGCCAAAACCGGGTTGACTCGCACCATTCCGCTCTTGTGCATTCAGGACGACAATAACCCGAAACAGTTTGCCATCGTCGCATCGAATTTTGGCCAGACCCACCATCCGGCCTGGTATCACAATCTGCGGGTAAACCCTCGGGCCCGCTGTTCGCTGGACGGCACTACCGCCGATTACCTGGCGCATGAGGCGACTGGCGATGAGTACGATCGCTTCTGGGCCTATGCCCTCGCCACCTACATCGGCTTTCCGCATTATCAGCGGCGCGTAGGCGGGCGACATATTCCAATCCTGGTGATGACTCCTGTCGCTTCCTGAGCCGTTGTCCACCGCACGCGGTTTGCCCCCAACGCCGCAACACTTCAATCAACACCCAACATTCAATACTTAACAAGGAGATACTCACTTGACTATTAACTATAACGGCCGCGTCGCGGTGATAACGGGCGCCGGTGCAGGGCTGGGGCGCAGCCAAGCGCTGTTGCTGGCAGCGCGTGGCGCCAAGGTGGTGGTGAACGATCTCGGCGGCACCGTCGCCGGCACCGGCGCGTCCACCTCGGCTGCCGATGGCGTGGTGGCGGAGATTCGCGCGGCGGGCGGCGAAGCCGTCGCCAACTATGATTCGGTCGCCGACGAGGCCGGCGCCAAGCGCATCATCGACACTGCACTGAAATCCTTCGGGCGCATCGACATTCTGATCAATAACGCCGGTAACAATATTGAAAGCAGCTTCCGCAAGATGTCGATGGCGGATTTCCGCGCGGTGCTGGACGTGCATCTGATGGGCGCGGTCTACTGCACCCAGGCCGCATGGCAGCACATGCTCGACCAGCAATACGGCCGCGTGGTGATGACCACTTCCGCTGCCGGGCTTTACGGCGGCCACGGACTCAGCAACTACGCTGTGGCGAAAATCGCGCTGGTGGGTTTGATGAATTCACTGGTGCTGGAAGGCGCATCGAGAAAAGTGACGGTCAACGCGATCGCGCCGATGGCGATGACGCGCATGTCGAAGGATGCGATGGACGACAAGACCGGCCCGCTGCTGAAACCTGAATTCGTCACTGCCATCGTCGGCCTGCTGTGCGCCGAGAGCCATACCGGCTCGGGGGACATCATCTCCTGCGGTGGGGGTTATTACTCGAAGATCGGTATCGTCGAGGGCGCCGGTGTCTATTTCGGTGCCGAGGCGCCGCCCGCGCCGGAGCAGATCGCGGAGCGGTTCGCCGATATCTGCGACCTCAGCCAGGCACGCCCCCACAAGGACGC
>JBPPNE010000063.1:0-6090 GCA_051306415.1 Porticoccaceae bacterium | reverse complement strand
ACTTCGGCCCAGTCGCCTTGCATCATGGCTTCCTTCTTTTTGCGGCTCCAGCCTTTGATTTGCTGTTCGGAGGCCAGGGCTTCCTCGCGCGTGGTGAAGTCCTGGGAAAACACCAACTCCAGCGGGCGACGCTTGAAGGTGTAACAACTGGGGATGGCGCCGGCCAAGTGTTCGCCGATCCTTTTTTCGAGGTTGTCGGCGTGGCCGGTGTAATAACTGCCATCTGCGCAACGGAGGATGTAGACCCAGAAGGCCATCAGTTAGCCTCTGCCGTCTGGGTTGGGCTGCGAGCTTGCCGAATGGTCGGAGCCTGGCCCTTCGACAGGGCTCCCCTGAGCGCAGTCGAAAGGCTCAGGGCGAACGGCGGTGTGTTGATTCACAACAGGCTCCCCATATTCGCCCGCACCTCAGCGCTCATAAAACGCCACACCCACGTGCTCGATATGTTCCAGCAAATTCGGGTTGTCGATGTGGTCCTTCAGGGACAAATCCACCTGATAGGGAATGCTGGAGTCTTCCAGGCGGCCGGCGATGCTGGACAACAGGCGGTCATTGAGCGCGGCGCCCACCAGCGTCAGGTCAATGTCAGAGCCTTTGCGATAGTTACCCATGGCTCGGGAGCCATAGAGGATGGCCTTTTCGACCTCGGGGTAAGCGGCCAGAATGCCGCGCACGGTGGCGAGGGTCCGGTCTGACAATCCGAAACCCGGCATGGTTACAGCCTTGACTGCATGTGTTGTTGCAGCGCGAGAAAAGCGGGGTAGTAGCCATCGATGATGATGCGGACCAGCTCATCCGCCAGCGCCTGATTGTAGGTATGCGAGGCGAGATTGCGTTTTTCGATCATGTCCATCCACAGCTCGCCGTCGTCGATCAACGCGCGCTTGAAGGCCTCGCGCACTGTTCCCCGCGAGCCGACGATGCCCTGAATGCCTTCGAATTCGAGGAAGTCCTTCAGGACATTCCAGGCCAGTTCGTGAACAAACTCAAAAGCCTGAATCACGCCCTGCTTTTCGAGATCGGAAAGCGGCCGCTGTTGCGACAGCTCCACAGCCAGTTTGAGCTGGTGAAGTGCGCGAGTGAAATTGTCAAAACGCTGTTTCCAACGGATGTCCTGCATGGCCGGCTCCTTCTTCATAACAGTGCCCGGATATTATCCAGCACCCGCGCGCTCTGGACATCCAGCGCGGCGATTTCGTCCATGATGTCCTGCGGGCTGCGATGCGCTATCGCTTCACCCCCGTTGGGGTTCTTCACCGACAGGTCGAAGGTGGCCGGGTCGATGGTCGCCGCGTCCAGGCTCCAGCTTTTCGGCGAGTCGGCGCAGGTTTTTTGCAGCTCGATAAACTCGGCCAGATCGGCATCGTTGAGTGGGTTGGTCTTGCCCATATTGCGGCCGGGGTCGAGCTGGTAGTACCAAACTTTGCGGGTCGGCGCGCCCTTCTCGAAAAACAGCACCACGGTCTTGACGCCGACGCCCTGGAAGGTGCCGCCGGGCATGTCGAGCACGCTGTGCAGACTGCAACTCTCCAACAGCAGTTTGCGCAGGGAGACCGAAGCGTTGTCGGTGTTGGACAGAAAGGTGTTCTTGATGACCACGCCGGCGCGGCCGCCGGCTTTGAGCAGCTTGATGAAGTGTTGCAGAAACAGAAACGCCGTCTCGCCGGTGCGGATGGGAAAGTTCTGCTGCACCTCCTTGCGCTCCTTGCCGCCAAAGGGCGGGTTGGCGAGGACCACATCGAACCGATCCTTGTCCTGCACATCGGCCAGGTTCTCGGCCAGGGTGTTGGTGTGGATGATGTTGGGCGCTTCGATGCCATGCAGGATCATGTTCATGATGGCGATGACATAGGCCAGCGATTTCTTCTCCTTGCCATAAAACGTGCGTTCTTTGAGGGTTTGCACGTCGTTGGTGGTGAGATTGGGCTTGGCTTTCAGGTAATCGAAAGCTTCGCACAGAAAGCCCGCCGAGCCACAGGCGCCGTCGTAGATGCGCTCGCCGATGCTGGGCGCTACCACCCGCACCATGGCGCGGATCAGCGGGCGCGGGGTGTAGTACTCGCCGCCGTTGCGCCCGGCGTTGCCCATGTTCTTGATCTTGGCTTCGTAGAGGTGGCTGAGCTCATGCTTTTCGGCCTGGGAGCGAAAGCGCAGCTCGTCGATGTGGTCGATGATTTCGCGCAGGTTGTAGCCGCTGTGAATGCGGTTTTTGATCTCGCCGAAGATCTCGCCAATCTTGTATTCCAGCGTATTGGGGCCGCTGGCCTTCTGCTTGAAGCCATGCAGATAGGGGAACAGCCTGCGGTCGACGAAGTCGCGCAGATCATCGCCGGTCAGCGCCCGGTGGTGATCGAGCTTGCCCTGCTTGTCTTTGGGCGCGGCCCAGGATTCCCAGCGGTAGGGCGCATCGAGCACAAAGCTGTAGGGCTTGCCCTCCAGCGCGGCGACGTCGGCGCGGTCCTGCTCCAGTCCGTCGAGGTATTTGAGGAACAAGAGCCAAGAGGTCTGTTCGGTGTAGTCCAGCTCGGTGGTGCAGCCGGCCTCTTTCCAGAGCACGTCGTCGATATTTCTGAAGGCTTGTTCAAACAAGAGCGCTTTTCCTTTGGCCGGTGATGTGGATGCTCTGTTTAACCTGACGCCATCCAGGGTTCGCTCGCTCGACAGACGGAGGGCTGACCACCAACGGCATCAGCCGGTTGCCGTCGTCCCGCGCTGGTCGGCCAGCCCGGAGACGGGGGAGGGAGTGAAGGCCTGGATCAGAGGCTCCCCAGTGCCTCAAGTTCCCGGTACGCGTGGTTGAGCCAGATTTTGACCCGCTGTCTTTCGAGCAGGCCCAGGGCATTGAGGCCTTCGGTATCCTTGTTCTGCGCCGCCCAGAAGCTGTAGCTGTTGCCGTCGATCTTGGTCATCACCGGGGCGTGCAGGCGCTTCAGCGTGATCACCCGGGCATTCAGGGCCAGCGCGCGATCTTTCACGCCGGAGGCGTCCAGCAGATTGAAGCTGTCGTCGCGAAGCTGGTTTAACACCAGAATGTAATTCAACCGGGAGCCGTATTGATCGAGCAATTTGGCCAGCAGATCCACGCAATCCTTGCCAGAGTCCATGACGTTCCAGTAATTGATGGCGATCCCCAGTTCTTCCGCGAGTCCCAGTACGCCGGATTCATCGATCCAGCGAGCCAGCGGGTGGTGCGTCTGCGCGGCGAGATCGACCAGAATGCGCTGATCCGGCTGCGCCGAAGCGGTTTCAATGATGGCGTCCAGGCTTTGATAGTCGTCGATCACCGTCGGCGAGGCATAGTCGGCGTAGTAGCGCAGCAGTGAGCCGTGGGATCTGTCGGTATCGAAGCCGATAAAGGGTAGTTGGTGATCGATCATGTATTGCGCGAGCAAACGGGCGACAACGGATTTCCCCACGCCACCTTTTTCGCCGCCGATCAGATGAATCGTCGCCATAAAAACTCCTTTGGGTTAGCCATCATTTAACGCATGGGATGCAAAGAGCGACCGCGGATGCGGCGGTCTTGCCTGCGGGTGGTGCGTTGGTGCTGCCACCGTAGCGGAGACGCAAGCCGCGTGCCAGTGGCCGAGATTACCGGCCATGAGATTGGCAATGCGGGCAGGGGGGTTCGTCTTCATCACTGCACTATCACTGCACTATCGCGGTGGCGATGACAAAGTAAATCAGGATGGACAGGAGATCTTGAATCACCGTGGCCAGGGGCCCGCTGCCGAAGGCCGGGTCTATCTCGAAAGCATCGAACAGCCAAGGCAGCGCCATGGCTGTCAAGGTGGCCGTGGAACAGGCGGCGAACACGGACAACCCCATGCAAAGCGCAACGTCCACCTCTCCCCAACGCCACCAGACCAGGGGGCCAGAGACCGCGCCGAGGGTCAAGCCAATCGCCAGCCCAGCGAGTAACTCCCGTGCGATCATCTGCCGCATCCGAATGCCGACCGATAGTCCGCGGACGATGATGGTTTCGGTTTGTGTGCCGACAGCATCCGCCAGATAAACGATGCCTGGGATGAAGAACGCCAGAATGACTTTGTGCTGGAGCTGTGCCTCAAACCAGCCGACGAGATCTGCCGAGAACAGCGCGCCGCCGAGACCAATCAGGAGCCAGGGGAAACGATGCCGAAAGCGACGCTGAACAGGCTCCTCGCCGGCGGTCCGTGCCGCCGCGGTGCTTTTTGTGAAGCCACCCAGACGGGACAAATCCTCTTCATGCTCCGACAGTAACACCGCGAGTAGCCGGTAGGGCGGAATGATGCCCACGAAACGACCTTCCTTGTCGACCACCGACAACGCGGACTCCTCGTTGCGGACAGCGTGCCAGGCGGCAATTTCCTGATCTTCCCCCGGTGCGACGATGGGGGCATCACGATCCATTAAATCGTCCAGGGTGGCGTCCGCTGCGGCCGTCAACAGATCCTCGATCGTCACCACGCCGAGAAAGGTGTGGTTGTCACAAACGATGATATGGCTCGCGCTTTCATACCGCTGTCCCACCAACTGCTGACGCACTACCTCGGCCGTGCAGCTGGGGGGGGGAGATCGGGACTTGGCTGCATGCGTGTTGAGCGGCGGTCTCGAAGGTGACGTGACCATTGGCTACCAGCGGATCATGCTGCAAAGGGATTCCCCAGGCCGCGCGACGGTGCCTTTACCGCCGCCAATGCGATCATTCGTAGTTGTTCGTTTTTACTGCTCATCGAAGTAATGATCCTTTTCGTGGGTACTGCATAGGCGCTGCATGGGCGCTGTGCGCCGGCCAATGCCGGGCCATGCGCCGCTACTGGCAATAATATAAATGAAGGCAGGTTTCATTATTGGTACAAATGAGCTTGCCGGTAGGATGATCCACGACGATTCTTCAATAATTAGCCGCTAAGAAAGTCACTACATGAGACCATATTTTTGATGGCTGTGTTATGCGCTCAATCCGGAAATTCATCAGGTAACACCCAGTTTCGTCGTCGCTCTGGCCGTGCGTTCATTTCTCATTTAATAACGCCAGTGGTGCGCACTCGCTTGGTGCCAGGTTCGGTGGGCGGACTGGGGTGGCGCTCGCGGTAGTGGCTGTCGATGCGATTTTTCAGCGCGATCAACAGACCCGCGACCAGGAATGCACCCGGTGGCAACAGCAGCAGCGGGAAGCGGTAACCATCGGCGAGGATGTCGAGCTGCCAGTGTCGCGCTGCCGGGCCGAAAATCAGCTCCATGCCGGCAAACAGGGTGCCGTTGCCGATACCTTCGCGCAGGCTGCCGACGATGAGCAGGACGCCGGTAAAACCCGCGCCCGTAGCAAGACCATCGATGGCGGCGGGTAGCGGCGGCTGCTCGCTGGCAAACGCGCGCGCGCGGTTGAGGATCGCGCCGTTGGCGACGATCAGCGGCACGAAGATGCCGAGCAGCTGATACAGCGGGTAGGCGTAGGCTTTCATCAGCAGCTCCACGCCGGTGGTAAAGGCGGCGATGATCAGCAGCCAGGCAGGCATGCCAATGACGCTCGCCAGCGGTCGGCGCAACAGGGACACCGTCGCGCAGGCGGCGGTGATGACCAGCGTGGTCGCCAGTCCGAGGCCGAGCCCGCCGACAGCGGACGTAGTGACCGCGAGCAGCGGACTCAGGCCGAGCAGTTGCACCAGCACCGGGTTGTTGCTCCAGAGGCCGGCACGGGCAATGGCGGCATGGTTACCGGCAGCGTGATCAGTCGTGGTCCCATCAGTTGCAGCTCGGTCTTTTGCGGTATCGTCACTCATGGGGCTTCTCGCTTGGCGCAGTCGGTGCGGAAGTCTGTGCGGGGGCGGGGGCCAGCAGGCGGGCGCCGTCCTCGGCGAAGTAGCGCAGCGCGTGGTGAACCTGCTGAACGACGGCTCGCGGCGTCACTGTCGCGCCGGTCAGACCGTCAAAGTGGCCGCTGTCTTTCTTGATGCGCCAGGCGTCCTCGGCTGGGTTGCCGAGGCTCTTGCCGTTGAAGCCGAGGATCCAGTCGCTCTTGCGGAGTTCGATGGCGTCGCCAAGGCCCGGCGTTTCCCGATGGCTGAGCACGCGCACGCCGGTGAGGACGCCGTGAATATCGAGGCC
>JBPPNE010000062.1:0-3983 GCA_051306415.1 Porticoccaceae bacterium | reverse complement strand
TTCTACGCCCGCCGCGAGTTTTGCACCGACAATGGGGCGATGATCGCCTACGCCGGTTGCCAACGCCTGCTCGCCGGGCAGCGGGATGACCTCGCCATTCGGGCAATACCGCGCTGGCCGATGGATACCTTACCGCCCCTGCCACGTCCTTGACCGAGGTGGTGAATACATTGACCGAGGTGGTGAATACATTGACCGAGGTGAGGAATACATTGAGAGGAGCCGAGGTGGACATCGTCTACATTCGCGATCTGCGCATCGACACCATCATTGGCATCTACGACTGGGAGCGGGAGGTGCGCCAGACCATTTCCATTGATCTGGAGATGGCGGCCGACATCCGCAAAGCCGCCGTCACCGACGATATTCAGTACGCCCTCAACTACAAGGCGGTGGCCAAGCGCCTGATCGCTTTTGTCGAGGGCTGTCAGCCGCTGCTGGTGGAGCGGCTTGCCGAGGAGATCGCGGCCATCGTCATCAACGAATTCAAGGTGCCCTGGCTGCGGTTGCGGCTGAGCAAGCCCGGCGCCCTGCGCGGCGCCCAGGACGTCGGCATTCTTATCGAACGCGGCAGCAAGCCCTGATGGCCCGGGTTTTTGTCAGCATTGGCAGCAATATCGATCGCGACCGGCATATTCGCGCGGCGCTGGAAGCGCTCGCGAATCACTTTGGCCGGTTGTTGATATCGCCAGTCTACGAAAGCGAGGCAGTCGGTTTCGACGGCGATGCCTTCTACAATCTGGTGGTGGGTTTTGATACCGAGCTGGGTGTTGCCGACCTGACCACAGCTCTGCGCGCGATAGAAGACCGCAATGGACGCCACCGCGACGGCCCCCGCTTCAGCGCCAGAACCCTGGATATCGATATTCTCCTCTATGGCCAATTGTCGGGGCTGATCGATGCGGTGCAGTTGCCCCGCCCGGAAATCCTCCAACACGCCTTCGTGCTACGACCGCTGGCGGATATCGCGGCGGGCGAGGTGCATCCCGTGGTCGGAAAAACCTATGCCGAGTTGTGGCGGATGTACGACCAAAAAAAACAGCAAATCCGGCCAATTGATTTTGTCTGGCGCGGCCGGCTAATTTCCTCGCTCAATCCGGCGAGCAGGGCGACCGCTCGCCAAACTGACCAGTGAACCAGGGCTTGTTAATGCTCTCCGCGCAGTTGCGACGGCGGCGCTTTTGTTGTGAGCCAAGGCGCGCCGCGCGCCGTTCGTCCGGCACTCGAGCCGCGCGTGACGGTTTTTCGCGGCGCCCTTACGTGGTTTACCGTACATACAACCCCAGCAAACAAGCGGATGCTGACCGCATCGGGGAGCCATAGAGCAGTAGCCAGCTCTCTGACGGGGTCGGTTTTTCTTTGCGCTTTTCCGCGTCTTCAGCCGCGTGAGCTGCCGCCAAGACCACCCTCATGTTTCGCAAGGAGGCGGCAGGTGTCTGCGAACAATACCAATTCTGACGTTTTCAACCACGACGCCGAGTATCCCCAGCACGGCTGTCGATGGCATCCAAATCGCGATCGCAACCAGCGATCAGGCGAATTAAAAGCCAATGTCCCGGATGCGTGTTGCCGGCCGCCATCGCGGTGCTTGGGTTAATCATGGCTATTACAAGAAACACCAAGAAGTCCGTTCGTTCTCCTGTGGTGAAAATGCCCACCAAGGCGCCGACCGGCATCACTGGGTTGGACGAAATCACTGGCGGCGGTTTACCACGCGGTCGCACCACGCTGTTGGTGGGCGGACCCGGCTCCGGCAAGACCGTACTCGCGCTGCAATTCCTGGTGCATGGCGCGCAGGCTTGCAAGGAACCCGGCATCTTTATCGCTTTTGAGGAGACCTCGAAGCGCATCGAGGCCAATGCCGACAGCTTCGACTGGAACCTCGCGGAGCTGCGGCGAAAAAAAACACTGTTTTTCATGGACGCCCAGCCGCTGCCCGACCTGATCCGGTCGGGGGATTTCGATCTGGGCGGGATGCTTGCGGCGCTGGAGGCCCAGGCCAGCGACATGAGGGCGCGGCGCATCGTGTTCGACGCCCTGGATGTGGTACTGGCGCTGCTGCCCGACGCGGCCGCGAAAAGGCGGGAGATCCACCGGCTGCATGAATGGCTGCTGGCGCGCGAACTGACCGGCCTCATCACCTTGCAGGCTGGCGGGGATGAGCCAGGCGCCATCAGCCAGCAGCCGTTCGGCTTCATGCAGTTCATGGTGGACTGCGTCGTAATCCTCAAGCATGCAGTGGTGGAAGGGGTGTCGCAGCGCAATCTGCGCGTGCAGAAATATCGCGGCTCCAGCTTCGACGAGGATGAATCGCCGTTCCTGATCGGCAAAAGCGGACTTGAGGTAGCCGTCGCGCGCACACCGGGCCGTGTGGACGCCAAGGTGAGCAACGAGCGCGTTTCCAGCGGCGTGGAACGGCTCGATACCATGCTGGGTGGCGGCTACTACCGCGGCGCCAGCGTGCTGATCACCGGCTCCCCCGGCACGGCCAAAACGACCTTGAGCGGCGCGTTTGCGCAGGCGGCCTGCCAGCGCGGCGAGCGCACCCTGTTCGTCAGTTTTGATTCGGAATATACCGAGGTGATCCGCAACCTGGCCTCGGTAGGGATCCAGCTCGATCCCTACGTGAAGAACGGCTGCTTGCACATGATCCCGGCCCGCACCATCACCGGCAGTGCTGAGATCTACCTGTGGCGCATCAAGACGCTCGCCAAGGAGCATGGAGCCCGCTGCCTGGTGATCGACCCGGTCTACACCTGGTCCAAATCCGGCAATGAGGCGACCGCGCGCAGCGTGGTGGAACGGTTGATCGACTGGTCGAAAGCCGACGGCATCACGCTGCTATGCACCAGCCTGCTCGACGAGCTGTCCGGCCGCACGGAGGGCGCCTCGCCGCTGCAGATCTCGGCGCTCGCGGACACCTGGATCCATCTCAATCAGCTGGTGCAGGCCGGGGAGCGCAACCGGGGCATGTCGATCATCAAGTCCCGCGGCACGGCGCATTCGAACCAGGTGCGCGAGCTGATCCTGAGCGACGCGGGGGTGACGCTGACCGACACCTACACAGCGGGCGGCGAGGTGTTGATGGGCACGCTGCGCTGGCAAAAGGAAAGCGCCGACCGGGTTGCCGATGAGGTCAACGAAGTCGCCGAAAAACTCAAGCGCGTCAGGCTCGATGCCGAGGAAGCCGAGCTCGAGGTGCGCGTGAAGTCGTTGCAGGTGGAGCTGGAGGCCAAGCAGGTCGAGAAGGCCTTGTTGGCCCGCACCATGGAGAGTCGCGCAGGGGAGTTGTCGCGAGACCGCACCCGGATGGGGGAGTTGCGCGGCGCCGATGCGGCGATTCCGGAGCCCAAGTGAGCGCGCCATGAACCGCCCCGTCCTGTTCAAGTTCCGGCTTTATGTCGCAGGCGAGGCGCCGAACTCCGCGCAGGCGCTCGCCAACCTTCGCGCGCTATGCCGGGCCCACCTGCCGGATCGGCACCAGATCGAAGTCGTGGATGTGTTCCGGGAACCCAAGCGTGCGCTGGCGGACGGCATCTTCATGACACCGACCCTGATCAAGCTGGCGCCGTCCCCGGTCCGCAGAATCGTCGGCACTCTCAGCCAGACGCCGCCGGTGCTGTGGGCTCTGGGCCTGGAAACTCTCGCGCCATGAAGCGGGGCAAATCACCCCCTCCCGCGGAGCCGACCGCGGAAGCTTCCGCGTTGATCGAGACGCTGCACGACACCGGGCGACGGCTGGAGGATCTGACCGCAGGCGAGGTGGACGCGGTGACCAATCGCGGCGGCGAGACGATGCTGTTGCGGCGCGCCCAGGACCGGTTGCGTCACAGCGAGACTATCAAGCAGGCGGCCATCCTCAATGCGCTGCCCGCGCATATCGCCTTGCTCGATGGCCAGGGGCTCATCATCTCGGTGAATGAGGCGTGGCGGCGATTTGGCCGTGCCAACGCAGCCCATAATCCGGGACATGAGCTCGGCGT
>JBPPNE010000061.1:0-4179 GCA_051306415.1 Porticoccaceae bacterium | reverse complement strand
CCGTGCCGGACCTCAAGCGAAAACTCATGCGCTACATCCGTCAATACAACAAGCAACCCAAGCCCGTGAAGTGGAAGTACTTCGATCCTTCGCGTCGAATTACTTCCACTTCAACTGTTACGGTCCACTAGAATGCTCCGTGGGCATCGACAGTCTTGCCGGGCACCATGTCCGCAGAAAATCCGGATTCATCCCAGAAAAATACGCTTGTAACTCCTGTCGCGGAGTCAAGCGACGGGACCGTCCAGTCGCCGTTGCCGAACGCAGCGCTTTGATACTAAGACTTGGATGTAGCAGCGCATTGATCCATTGGCAAATTGCTGTGCGACTGAATCCGTGCGTGGCGATGATCTTCGATGCTGACTGTCCTTCGCGCAGCCGTTCCACCGCCATCAGACGCATCGCCTCCAAGGTTTGGTGGTCAAAAATTCTTTCTTCTCTATTTTAAATAGAGAAAGAGATCATCATGACTCTCAAAAGTTCCATACTTCCCGCTCTAATTAGCGATTGTTGAATATGACAGAGTCTACTGGTGTTAGACGGTGTGTCAGTATTGTTTCTGTGTTTCGCCGATAAACTATTTCTTGGAAATTAATTTATCCTTTTTGTGCTTTTAGGTTGCCAATAAATTCCTTATATGGTTCGATGCGCCCCGGTTGCGGACTGAAATGGCTGTTGCTGCTGTCGCTTTGGCACAACATCACAACATCAACGTGACTACGTTAATTCGACCTGAATAGAGGCAGACCCGCCGAGATGGGGGTGACGCAAAATTTCTGGCTTAGTAGGTTTTCCGCCGGGGGTTTTCAGATCGTCTTTTTTATATTAGCCGTGTGGCAGTTGCACCGAGTGAGAGCATCACTTAGTGCAAAGGTTGCGCACCACGATAGCTAAATTCTGTACGACCACAATTTGATTTCCACCTAACTTCTATTGCTGGCAGCCGCCGGTCAGCTTTGCAATTGAAACAGTGGAAATAAATAAAGGAATTCATATCATGAAGCACCATTTTTGTCCCGCTTTTGCGCGGGCGTCCTTGTTCGTCCTGATTTTGATAACTTCCCCATTGCTTACAGCGGAAACCGCCAGTCAATTCGCCGAATCGGTGATCCGCGATATGACCGGACCGAACGATGGGGTCCAGCTCGGCTATCAGCGTCATCACTACGCCGGCACTGATATGGGCCTGATGGCGCGGGGGGATTACACGCCGTCCTATTGGAAGCCCTATGACCAGTCGCTGAAGTCTGCGACCTGGTGGACCGGCATTGCGCCTTGGTGGAATGTGCTGCCAATGCAAGGCAACGCGGCCACGAAAACCCGGGTCGAGGTCGGCACCGTTGCGGCTATCGTCCGCAACAAAGGCACCAACACCTGGCGAACCATCTTCAATGGGCCAACCGGTTGGGCGGCAAATTACAATGCTAGCGCAGCCTACTATGTTGGCCCCGCTAACATGGTGGCGGGCACGATCAGCGGTTATCCTACCAAGCTGTATCTTCCCCCCTCCGGCTCTAACACCATCCACGGTGGCGGTGGCCTATTCCAGATCAATGCGCAGGGTATCGACGGTGTAATACTGTGTACCGCGGCGCGATTGGTAGGGCCTGATGTGTGGAGCGCAAAGTACGCCCTCTGGGTGGGCGCTGACTGGCACCCCTACCCCGGCTTCAATGTCGCCAAGCAAACTGCCCCGCACGGATGGATACCCGCCATCGCTACCGAGCGATTCAAGAAAATCACGACGCAGTGGCAAAGCTTTTGCGCCGCGCCGCTGGACATTCCGGGGCGCAACGGGAGCAACTCATGGTACAAGAACGGTGTAGGCGTATTTATGTCCACTGCCCAATTGCGCGCCAGTCCGCCGCCGCCGATTACGCGCTTGTTACCGTACTGAGTTCCATCGCAGTGCCGTGATAGCGCTGGGTGATGAATTGCTGCCTGCCGCGAGGATCGGTTGCCGCGTCCAGACCGCGCACCAAACGGGGCTTTGGTGAATTGCCAAGCCCCGTCTTTCGTTGCGCTTGACCGGTATCACAGAGTTTTTGTCGAAGAACTTTTGTTGCAGAAGACGGCTTCTATCAAACACAGGGAGAGCGTCAGTCGCAGCCGCAACCTTCCAGGCCCTGATCCATTTTTTCCGCTGGATCGCCGTTCTCGCGGGTTGTGCCCACTACCTTGGCAGGGACGCCAGCAACGATCGAGTGTGGCGGGATGTCGGTCAGCACAACGCTGGCGGCGGCGATTTTTGAGCCTTCGCCGATGTGGATATTGCCGAGAATGGTGGCGCCGGGGCCGATGAGCACGCCGCGATGGATTTTCGGGTGACGGTCGCCGGTTTCCTTGCCCGTGCCGCCGAGGGTGACGGCCTGCAGTATCGACACGCAGTCGTCCACGACCGCGGTTTCGCCGATCACGATGCCGGTGGCATGATCGAACATGATGCCCTTGCCGATACGGGCGGCGGGATGGATGTCGACGCCAAACACCAGAGAGATACGACTTTGTAGCACCAGCGCCAGGGAGCGCCGCCCGTGGTGCCATAGCCAATGGGCGACCCGATAGGCTGCGAGAGCGTGGAAGCCCTTGAAGTAAAGGAGTGGTGTCGAAAGGTTGTGGCAGGCGGAATCTCGCTGGTAGGTCGCAACGATGTCACAGCCCATCGATCCCATGATCGTGGGGTCGCTAGTGAAGGCGTCGGCGAACACCTCGCGCAGCAGCAGTGCCGGGGTGACATCGCTGTGGAGTTTGTTGGCGAGATGAAAACTGACGGCCGCTGCCAGATCCCGATGATTCAGGATGGTAGCGTGGAGAAAACTCGCCAGCACCGGTTCTTCGGCAGCGGTGGCGCGCACCTCCGTGACGATGTCGCCCCAGAGCGTTTCAATGCAGCCGTCGGCTTTGCTGTTCATGCGCTCATTATCCGGGTGGCAGTGCTATTTTGCCAGCGATGTGCGCGCCAATGCCCACAGCTGCACGTTGGCGGCGCCCGCTTTGCGCAGAGCAGTGGCGAGGCTGTCGGCGGTGCTGCCGGTAGTCACCACATCGTCGACAATTGCGAAGGATTGCCCATCAACATTTTCCCTGACCGCAAAGGCACCGCGCAGATTGCGCCTTCGCGCCGCACGATCGAGTAGTTGCTGCGCCGGGGTTGGTTTTATCCGCGTGGCCAGCCGCGATGCGCAGGGGATGCCGAGAGCCTGGGATAGGTGGTTCGCAAGCTCCAATGACTGGTTGAAACCGCGCCTGCCCGTGCGTCCCCAGTGTAGCGGAACCGGCACTATCGACGTCGGTCGTTGGGTTAGCGAGGTGTTTAGATGCTGGCTGAGCAGATGGCCCAGTACCCGACCACTGGCGAGATCGCCGCTATGTTTGAAGCGATGGATCAGGCGGTTTAGTGGTGGCTCATAGCGAAAGGGCACCAATGCCCGCGAGAAGGCTGGCGGTGAGCGCAGGCAGCCACCGCAGATTATGCCGGCAGTCGGCAGGGGTAGTGAGCAGATGCGGCAGTGGTCGCCCAAAAGGGGAAGATCCCGCTCGCAACCAGCGCAGAGGTCGAGCGTGCGCCGCGTCGGATCCCCACACAGCAGACAGGTGCCGGGAAACAGACGAAAGCTGAATTGGTATAGCCAAGCGTTCACGCTGAATATCCGTAGGTGAGTCGGGGGTTTCATGCTAGCGGCTTTTGCTGGTCGAGGGCAGTGCTGCCAGCTCCCCATAGCATTTCAGTTTGCTGCTTGCTGCGCGAAAGCTTGGCCGGTAATCGAATCTGCTGGCAATGTGTGGTCTGCCCGCGGACGCAATCGCGCCAGCGCCCCTCGACCCGAGCCAGCGGGCATTGCTCAAGTGCCCGGCCTGCTCGACCAAGCGCCCGGTGCCGGTGCGGTGATCGCTGACAAGGGATGGCGCCAGCGCGCGGGTCGAACGCTATTTAAATCCGCTCAAGCAATTCCGCCGCGGTGCCACGCGCTACGAAGCTCGCTGCTCACTTCGCCGCCAGGGTCGCCTGCCGATGTATCGTGATTTGCCTGAAATCCTTGTTAACAGGTACTAGTGGACTGTAACATATAAAAAGGTAGTAAACTCCCTCGGCATTGGAGAGCGCGATGAAACTAACCAAAAGCGAAACGGAAGAACTGCAACAGCAGGCAAGTACTCGAAACGGTCGGGCAGATTCAG